>NZ_RAZO01000442.1:0-1621 GCF_004307535.1 Pseudomonas sp. Sample_9 | reverse complement strand
CCCAGCAGATACGGATCGGCCAACGGATTGCGCAGCAGCGATTGCAGGATCACCCCGCACGTCGCCAGGCCGGCGCCGCAGGCCGCCGCGACCAGCGCGCGGGTCAGGCGATAGTTCCAGACAATGCCTTCGTCGATCGGGTCGAGCACATAACCGGCGCCCCACAGCTTGTTGGCCAGCACCTGCAACACTACGCTCGGCTCGATCGAAGTCTCACCAATGGCCACGCCGCCAATCAGCGCGACCGACAGCGTCAACAGCACCAGCAGCAAACGGATCAGGCGTCTGCTCATGGCGACAGGTCGTAGCCGTTGATCGCGCTGGCCAATTGTTCGAGGCCGTCGAAGGTGCGCAGGCTGGCCTGCATGGCCATGGCGTCAAGGATGATGATGCGGTTGTGCTTGACCGCGTCCATGTTGCGCGTCACCGGATCACTGCGCAGGAAGGCGAGTTTCTTCTGATAGTCGTCCGCCGGGAAACGTCGACGATCCATGCGCGCGATCACCAGAAACGTCGGGTTGGCCTTGGCGATGGTTTCCCAGCCGACGGTTGGCCATTCTTCATCCGACTCGACCACGTTGCGCACGCCGAGGGTGCTGAGCATGAAATCGGGAACGCCTTTGTGTCCGGCCACGAACGGCTCGATGTCCATCTCGGCGCTGGAGAACCACACCAGGGCGCTGACGTCTTTGCGCTGCTGCTTTTTCGCCGTGGCGATCGACTGCGCGAGGCTGGCTTTGAGCTGGTCATTGAGCTGCTCGCCACGCGCCTGCACATCGAAAATCGCTGCGAGCTGGCTCACGGCTTTGTAGATGCTGTCGATGCGAAACGGCGCCAGCCGCGTGCCGTCCGAACCGACGAGGTTGTCCTTGGCTTCGCAATCGGAGGGGAGCAGGTAGGTGGGAATCTTCAGTTCATGAAACTGCTCGCGAGTGCCGACCGCGCCTTGCGGGCCGACCATCCATTCCAGCTCGACGGCAACCAGCTCCGGGCGTTTGGCGATCACCGCTTCGAAACTCGGCTCGTTGTCGGCGAGGCGCTCGATCCTGTCGTTCTGCGCTTTGTATGTGCCCAGCACGTCGTTGAACCAAAGCGAAGTGCCAACGACTTTGTCGCCCAGACCCAAGGCGTAGAGCATTTCGGTGCCGGCCTGGCCGATGGTCACCGTGCGATCGGGCGCGTGCTGAAAGGTCAGGCTGCTGCCGCAGTTTTCCACGGTCAGCGGATACGCAGTCGGCGCCGCTTGCGCCAGGGGGCAAAGGCTCAGAGCGGTGAGCAGGGTGGCAATGCGGGGCAGCAGCATGGGCAGTCTCCAGGGGAACCGTACGGGAGCGGGCGGGTACGGTTGGAAACACACCTCGGGCGCGGTCGTGGAAACTGCGCAAGGCCGGCACGGGGAAAATGCGCACGGCATGATGTCCTTCCCGGACACCCCGCCGGTTAGTCAGTCACTGTGCCGGCAGGTCTCCTGACTGATGCGTCATCGCCACGCTCCGGCCTTCCCGGGATTCACCCAGTGGCAGTCGAGGAGCAGGCTCGGCACCTACAGTTGCGGGGGCAGTTCCGATTGATGCTGTGCAAGCATTTCGGATTCCCTATTAATTCCGTGTGGAAACCGGCG
>NZ_RAZO01000026.1:0-20746 GCF_004307535.1 Pseudomonas sp. Sample_9 | reverse complement strand
GTAGAAACCGTGCCAGCAGCTTTTGGGGCCGCTTCGCAGCCCAACGGGGATGAATTCCCTCGCCACAGGGAATCCCTGCATGACTGATAAATCTGCTAGCCACCTGAATCCTTTCCTCACACAGACAACATGCCCCGATGTGAACAGCCTCTTTGTGGCGAGGGGATTTATCCCCGCTCGGCTGCGCAGCAGGCGCAACTTGCTGACACGCGGTGTGCCTGCGTAAACCGTGCTGGCGGCTTTTGGGGCTGCTTTGCAGCCCAGCGGGGATAAATCCCCTCGCCACGGGGAATTTCCGCATGACTGATAAATCTGCTAGCCACCTGAATCCTTTCCTCACACAGACAACATCCTGGGATATAAACAGCCTCTTTGTGGCGAGGGGATTTATCCCCGCTCGACTGCGCAGCAGGCGCAACTTGCTTACACGCGGTGTACCTGCATAACCGTGCCAGCAGCTTTTGGGGCCGCTTCGCAGCCCAACGGGGATGAATCCCCTCGCCACAGGGTGTGTTCCAGTTTTATTCAGGCAATCCGCATCCTCCGCTCTTCACATTTTTTTCACCGGCTCCAACCACCGTCTAAGCTTCAGACAAGTCCGATCAATCTGCGTGAATGGATCAGTCGACTATGGGCGCTTTGTGGCAAACCGATTCGAGTAAAACCGTGGTTCAGACTGAAAGTGTGAATGAAGCGCCTGTCCCTGAAAAACCCCGTCGCCAGCGGCACGGGTGGAAGGCTTTCTGGTTGCTGTTCTTGATCATTGCGGTGGTGGTGGGACTCGCCGCGTCCAAGGAAATGCGCACCTCGCGCTTCCAGGCCCGGGAGCTGAGCCAGTACGCCGCTTCGCTGACCTACAAGCTTGAACCCGGCCCCAGTGAAGCGATTCGTTATCCGGGCAACGGCCCGTTCGATCTGCGCCTGGGTTACAGCTCGCTCGATGAATTCCTGCCGCGCCTGCTCAAGCGCAATTATGTGATTACCGAGCAGACGCGCTTCTCCCCCGCCCTGCTCGGTTACACCGATAAGGGCCTGTTCGTGCCCTATTCGGAGAAGATCCAGGCCGGGCTGTCGATCACCGATTGCCGAGGCGCGCCGCTGTATCGATACAACTATCCGCAGCAACTGTATGCCGACTTCGCGGCGATTCCGCCGGTGGTGGTCAGCAGCCTGCTGTTCATCGAAAACCGCTTTCTCCTCGACCCGAAACAACCGCTGGCCAACCCGGCGGTGGACTGGCCGCGCTTCGGTATGGCGGCATGGTCGCAAGTGGCCAAGCTGCTGCGCCTGCCCGGGCAATCGGCCGGCGGCAGCACCCTGGCGACGCAACTGGAAAAGTATCGCCACTCGCCCGATGGCCTGACCGTGTCCGGCGCGGAGAAGATCCGCCAGATGATTTCCGCCAGCGTGCGCGCCTACCAGGATGGCCCAGAGACTCTAGGTTCGCGGCAGAACGTCGTGCGTGACTATCTCAACAGCGTGCCGCTCTCGGCGGTACCTGGCCACGGTGAAGTGCACGGCATGGCCGAAGGTTTGCGGGTCTGGTACGGCAGCGATTTCAACAAGGCCAACGAGCAACTGAACAGCGCGAAGACCGACCCGCAGACCATGGCCGCCAAAGGTCTGGCCTTGCGCGAAATGCTCTCGCTGATGATCGCCCAGCGCCGCCCTTCGCATTACCTGACCAAGGGCCGCGAGGAACTGGCCAACCTTACCGACAGCCATCTGCGCCTGCTCAAGCAGAACGGCGTGATCGACAGCGTCCTTGCCGACGCCGCGCTGGCGAGCACCGTGTCGTATCGCGACTGGCAGACTCAACCGACGATACAGCCGATCGAAACCAACAAAGGCATCAGTGTCGCCCGCAGCCGCCTGGCGAGCATGCTCAACCGGCCGCTGTACGACCTCGATCGCCTCGACCTGTCGGCCACCAGCACCCTGCAGGGCGATCTGCAAACGCAGGCCACGGCTTATCTGAAAAAACTCGCCGACCCGGCCTATGCCGCAGAAATCGGGCTGCTCGGAGAACGCCTGCTGACGCCGACCAGCACCACGCAAGTACGCTACAGCTTCACCCTGTTCGAACTGACCCCGGACGGCTCGCGCGTACGCGTGCAGACCGACAGCACCGACCAGCCGTTCGACATCAACGAAGGCAGCAAGCTCGAACTCGGCTCGACGGCGAAAATGCGTGTGCTGACCACGTACCTGCAAATCGTCGCCGAGCTGCACGACAAATACGGCGCGATGAGCGGACCGGAACTGAAAAAAGTCGAAGTGCCGGATCAGGATCGCCTCAGCCGCTGGGTCATCGACTACCTGATCCAGAACAAGGACCACGACCTGTCGAAGCTGCTCGGCGCGGCGCTGGACCGCAAATATTCGGCGAGCCCCGGCGAGGCGTTTTTTACCGGCGGTGGGCTGCACACCTTTCACAACTTTCGCAAAGAGGACAACGGTCGCCTGCCGACCCTGCGCGATTCGTTGCGCGAGTCGATCAACCTGCCGTTCATTCGGCTGATGCGCGACATCGTCCGCTACACCACCTACTCAGGCCCCAACGCCGAATTGCTCAAGGATGATCGCGATCCGCGCCGTCAGGAGTATCTGGCCAGTTTCGCTGACCGCGAAGGCACCTCGTTCCTGCTCAAGTTCTGGAAGAAGTACCGCAACAAGGATACCCAGGCGCGTCTCGATACCTTCCTCGACAGCATGCGCCCGACGCCTATTCGCATGGCCGCAGTGCATCGCTATCTGTTGCCCGAGGCAAGCCAGGAAGACTTCAACCGCTTCGTGCGCTCGCACCTCAAGGGCACCAAGCTCAACGAAAAACTCACAGACGACCGTTTGATCCGCCTCTACGATTCCTATGGCCCCGGCAGTTACGATTTGCCCGACCAGGGCTTCATCGCCAAGGTGCATCCGCTGGACTTGTGGATGATGGGTTATCTGCTGCATCACCCGGAAGCGACCTTCAGCGAGATCGTCAAGGCCAGCCATTTCGAGCGCCAGGAAGTCTACAGCTGGCTGTTCAAGAGCCGGCACAAAGGCGCGCGCGACAGCCGCATTCGTACCATGCTCGAGATCGAAGCATTCCTCGACATTCATCAGCGCTGGCAGAAAGTCGGCTATCCGTTCGATCACTTGGTGCCGTCACTGGCCACCGCTATTGGCAGTTCCGGTGACCGTCCCGCAGCGCTCGCCGAGCTGATCGGCACCATCCTCAACGACGGCGTACGCATGCCGACGCTGCGCATCGACAGCCTGCACTTCGCTGCCGGTACACCCTATGAAACCAGGCTGATCAACGACCCGCACGTGGGCAAACGGGTGATGCCGGTGGAAGTGGCCCGGGCCATGCGCGAGGCGCTGTCGCAAGTGGTCGATGCCGGCACCGCCAAACGCCTGTCGGGCAGTTTCAAATTGCCCGACGGCACACCCCTGGCCATGGGCGGCAAAACCGGCACCGGCGACAACCGCATCGCGGCGATCGGTTCCGGCGGGCGGATCATCAGTTCGAAGTCGATCAACCGCACGGCGACCTTTGTGTTCTACATCGGCGATCACCATTTCGGCACCCTCACCGCGTTCGTGCCCGGGCGCTCGGCGGAGAACTTCAAGTTCACCTCGGCCCTGCCCACACAAGTGCTCAAGGGCATGGCGCCGATTCTCACGCCGTATCTGCAACCGGGCAGCGATTCGCAGTGCCGACCGGTGCAAACCGCCAGCGTGGCCATGGCCGAGAACGCGATGCCCGAGCTCAAGTAACCAATCGTTTCAGGCGGCGTACGGCTCAGGGTGCCGTTTTCCATCAGCGCCGGGTGGTACTGATGTATTTTTTCCATTCGATTTTTGGTCGGATCCGACGTCAACCGCGGCGATAGCTCCCGATCTTTGAACTTTTGTTTTGCTCATGCGGCAGTAGGCTGAATACTCCCCAACAATCAAGGATGATTGGCCATGCCTACTGCTTCCCTGCCCGCCGAACCAACGGACAAAGGGCAACACTACGAGTTCATCAAATCTGCCGTCAGCGAACCGTTCAAAAACGCCACCGTCAGTCGGGGCCAAGCCCTGGCGGCAACACCTCTTAACGTCGAGCCCTGGTACACGAACGTGGGCGCAGGCTCGATGGAGAAGCTTGCTGCCGCCAACCTCAAGGCCTGGACATCACAGAACAGCGTCGATCATGCACTGGCGAAAACCGACCTCTACGCATTTGCCGAGCCGTTGTTGAAAGCGCTGATCAAACAACGCCACGGCATCGAGCCGGATGTGCGCAATACGTACCTTCTTCTGTATCAATCAAAAAAGCTGCCCTGGTACACGATCAATATTTCCGAAGGCGCCACTGGTCGGACCGTGTCGTTGCTGGATGCTGCCCTGCACAATTTTGCCAGCCATGAACAAGTCGAGCAGGGCTCGGCGTATATCAGCAAACCCGATGCCCTCGGACTTTTCGATGTGCTGCCCATCGCCAACAAGATGTCCATCGCCCGGTTCCAGACGTTATGCCGCGATCTGGACCTCGGTGGACAGTACAAAACCCATCTCGAGCAATTGCTGTTGCCCACCGAGCCGCTCGCGCAAGGTGTTCTGCAAGCACGGGTGCTGGCCGCCCAAAAAGATGCCCTCGCCGCTGCCGCGCTGATGGCCATGCTCAGGCAGGACATTCAGTACGATGCTTACGAGATGATTCTGAAGCTGATCGATGGCGATTCGCGGGCGTTGCTCGATGGTATCCCGATTCGCTGCTGCGACCTGTCCATGCTTGAAACGCCATTGACCGGCGTACTGTTGATGGTGCACGGCGCTCGTGCCTCCCAGGGTCAGCGAAGGCTTATCGTCTACGTTCCGCATGACCCTGATCATCCGCTCAAGGACTACGACTCGCTGGGTGCCTTCAGGGACGAGTTGACCCGCCAATTGCGTGAAGACCGCTACAGTCACGCAACCCGGCAGACCTACCGGCAATTCTTCAGCCAGTTCGTCGACCAACAGCAGCGCGGGCATTTCTTTGCGTTGCTCGAGCAACGCCTGTTCACTATCAGCTATCACCCGCGAACGGCCCCGAACGATCAGCGCCCACCCTGGCGCAAAACGCCTGTTGCCAAGCCCAGGCTGCAATTCAATCATCTGCCGGTGCGAGGCAATTACTGGCGCCATGCGTACGAGCAAAAGCTCAACAAAATCCTCAATGACGCCAGGGAAGTTGCCGTGTCCACGGCGGTGGCCGACAGCAAGGCGCGCTGGGAATGGTGGGAAAATTTCAAGAAAATCGTCTCGGACATCTTCAATGTTGCGCTGTTGATCGCCACCCCGTTCGTGCCCGGGCTTGGCGAGTTGATGATGGCCTACACCGCTTATCAATTGACCACCGAAGTCATCGAGGGCGTTGTCGATCTCGCCGAAGGCCTGTGGCAGGAAGCGGCGGACCATGTCATTGGCGTGGTCACCAGCGTCATCGAACTGGCTGCGTTCGGCGCCGCAGGGCAAATCGGCAGCGCCTTCAAAATCAAGCTGTCGCCGCTGGTCGAAGGCATGCGGCCGGTCGAGTTGCCGGATGGCAGACCGAGCCTGTGGCATCGCGATCTGAGCCCGTATGCGCGCAACGACCTGGCCCTGGAGCCGCAATCCAGACCCGATCGACACGGCCTGCATCAGCACCCGAGCGGAAAGGTCCTGCCGCTGGAAGGCAAGCTGTATGTCGTTGACAAGGCGTCGACCGACCCGGCTGTCAACACGCACCGCATCCAGCACCCGCGCCGTGCCAATGCTTATCAGCCGCAGGTCGAACACAATGGTCATGGCGCGTGGGTGCACGAAGCGGAGAACCCACTGGACTGGCCGGACGCCAGACTGATGCCCCGCCTGGGTCACAGCGTCGACAATTTCACGCCGACGCAACTGGAACAGATTCAGCGCACCAGCGGCACCTCCCACGGCGAACTGCGGCGCATGCATCTGGACAACAATCCGCCACCGCCACTGCTGGCCGATACGGTCAAACGCTTCAGCGCTCGAGAGCAGGTGCGAAACGCCACAGCGAGCATACGCAACGGTCAGGCAATTGACGCCGACTCGGTGTGGCTGGAGCCGATACTGACCAGCCTGCCGGGCTGGCCACCGGCGCGCGCACTGGAAGTATTCGCCAACCAGGAGCTGACCGGTTACTCGCGCAAATACGGCAACCCGCTTGCCCAGCAGAGCGACACCCTGCGCATCAGCCTCGCCGACCTCAACGCCGGCGAGTTGCCGGAACGGGTCACGGCTTTTCTACGCGAGGAGGAACTGAACAGTCTGCTGGGGCCAATGCTCACCCCGGAACAACGCGTGCCAGCGTTGCGCAATCAACTCGCGGACGCGGTCAAAAAACGCCGCAACGACGTAGCCCGGCATGTTTATCAGGCGGGCGAGCGCGGCACGAGCGATGAGCTGCGCACGGTCAAACAGGTGTTTCCCGAACTGCCGCTGCCGCTGGCAGAAAAAGTCGTGGCCCGTGCCCGTCCTGCCGAGCTGCAGACAATCCGTGAGGAGCACCGCTTGCCGCTGCGCTTGAAAACCGAGGCCCGTGAACTGGATTTCGAGGCCTCGACCAGCCGCGCTTATGAGGGCTTTTATGGCGACGGGCCGACGACGGCGCAAAGCGAACGCTTGGCACTCAACACCTTGAAAATCAATAGCGACAGTTTTGCCGATCTGCATATCGAGGTGCGTGACGGCAGCCCTGAAGGACCACTGCGCTGCAGTGCCGGACCGCAAGACGCGACAAACGTGCGGCGCCTGATCCGCGATGAGAAGGGCCGCTACGAAGTACTCGACGTTGACGGCCGCAGCGTCCACGCCAACGCTGATTTCTACGAATCGCTGCTGCAGGCGCTGCCGGACGAAGCCCTGGCGAGCATCGAACTTCGGCGCGGCCAGGGCGAGGGCTTCAAGCTATGGATCATGGACCGTTGCGCACTGCCGAGCGAACGGCGTATCGCGCTGGCCGAGCCGCCCATCCGCCCGGTAATACCCCATGAAACCGAACGACTGGTGCGTGGCTGGCCACGTTTCCTTGGTAGCCCGACACCGGAGCAACGAATCAGTGAACTCTACCCGTTGATGAACGAGAGGGAGGTCACTGCGTTTGTCGAAACACTCACGCGCCGAGGCAAACACCTGGAAGCTATCGACCAACTCGAAAGCGAACGCAACCAATTGCAGAGCGAGCTGCGTAACTGGCGTGACGGCTACAGCGAACGCGACGGCGAAACAGGGCACCCTCATCTGTCAATGGAATTCCAGCGCGAAGGTGGGCAGTTTATTCTGGATCGGTTGACCGAATGTTTTGATCGAAACAGCGAGATTTTCGGTGAGCGCAGCGTCCACCCCGACCAGGGCTACACCCTGGATCTGTCGTCCGACCTTCAAAATCACAAGCTGGAAAACTGGTGGAATGACCTGCGCAGACGTCCAAAAATGAAGCCCTATTTCGATCGCATTACCGCACTGAAAATCGATCGGGCAAGGCTGCCGCCAGACCCCAGCATCCTGCTTAGCACCTTCCCCAATTTGCGCCAGTTGAGTGCGCGCCAATGCGAGCTCAAGGAGCTGCCTTCGATTCTTGGGCTGATGCGACAAATGGAACAACTCGATCTGGCCGACAACGCTATCCGGCTGACCACCGAGTCGCGCCAGGACCTGGGCGCGCTGGACCGACTGCGCACCCTCAATCTAAACGGCAACCGCCTGCAAATACCGCCTGACGTCAGCCGGATGGATCATTTGACGAATTTGCACCTGCGAGATACCCGTCTCAAGGCCTGGCCCGAAGGGTTGTTCGAAGTTGGCAGCACGCCGAAACAACGACCGCGCAGCTTCACGCTGGACATGCGCGGAACCAACGTCGACACGTTGCCGGAAGTCGCCGCCAAGTCCGATCAGGAGTTAATTCTGAGCCGGTCACGCCTGGACCCGTCATCGCTCACGCCCGACGACCGCATTCGCTACGGCAAATACCGTGAGTCCGCAGGTTTCAGTGCCGTACAGGATTACCTGCCGGCCGCCAGCGACGAGCTCCTCCATTGGAAGACATTTCCGCGAAATTCCATCGACTTCAGCCCGTCAGGTTCACTGAGCAGGTACCGCGAGGAGTCGTGGCACGATCTGATGGCCGAGCCCGATTCCGCTGGTTTTTTCAGCGTGATCCGCAAACAGCGCGAAAGCGCCGATTACCACACGGATGAAGGACGCCGGCGCCTGACCCAGCGCGTCTGGGAAATGGTCGACGCGGCCGCTGTCGACGCCAAATTGCGCGAGGCCCTGTTCAAGCAGATCGTCTCCCCCGAGGACCGCGGTGATCTGGGCGCGCAATTGTTCAACTCGCTGGGAATGAAAGTGCTGGTTTCAAAGGCCTACACGGAGTCGACCTCACCGGCCATGCTGGAGGACAGGCTCGTACGCCTGGCCCGTGGTGCGGCTCGTCTGAACAAAGTGGCCGATGAAGCCGCTTTCGAATACAAGACCCAGGAGGCGTTGAACGCCAGCGACCCGAAGAATCTGGCGCCCGACGAAGTCGAGGTTCACATGGTGTACGAGACTGCTCTGGCGGGACGGCTGCAGTTGCCATGGCAGACGGACCAGATGCTGTACCGCCCGCGTTCCGGCGTTACCGTGGAAAAGGTCGACGCGAGTTACGCAAGAATCATCCAGGGTGAACAAGGCGATGGCCTGGTCAACGCCATGCTCGATCTGAACTCGGACAACTTTTGGGCTGACCACCTGCGCAAGACGTACCCGGAACTCTACGAACTCAATGATCGGACTTTCGAGCCCATGGAAGGCCTGCTCGATGAGCTGCGCGAGGCCAAAGCCGAATGGGCTGACCCGAACGGGCAAGCCAATCCGCATACACTTGCCGCAAAGATGCAGAAACTCGCCGATCAGCTGGACATTGCCGATGAACCCGGGCTGTTCGACGAAGTCCCGATGAGCCAGCAACGTTACCAGGAACTTTTGAACGGAATCGGCTACAAGCGCAACGAGCTGTCACGCCGCCTGACCCGCGAAGCGATGGCCAGAGCCGGCCTGTAAAACCGCACATATCCGACCGACCAGCCTTCGAAGGCTGGCCGGTCTGATCCATCTAGTCCACCTCTGAATCCCAGATCACCGTGATATTGCCTCTGAAGGGTCGGCCTTTGGCATTGATGATCAACCAATTGGTGGACGTCGGCCCTACTTCGAAATGCAGCGTTCCCGGCTTGCGATCCAGATAAATGCCCGGTTGAAACGCGGCACTGGCCTGGCGTTTGAGCGGGTACCGATTGACCGGTTGACCGGTACTATCGGTCAGGCCGCTGGGCAGACTGACACTGACGTCTACCGCGCCGGCGTAACCCGACTCGCGGTCGACGATGCCGCAGCCGGAGCCAAACCCAAGGTCGTGCTCACACTCGATACTCATGCTGAATCTGGACGACGCGGAAATCAGGAAGGTCTGATCGCGAAACAGCCGCACAGGCTTGCGACCGCTGTCCAGCCATGACTGCCATCCACCCTGGGGTTGCAGCACAACCTGATTGCCGCCAGGCGGAATGTCGACTTTGAGGGTGTGCTGTACGTCGAGTACGAAATCCAGCGTGACGCGATCATCGTCCGGCTGAAATTGCGATCCGAAGCTGAAATCGCCACTGGGCCCCATGCTGTAGGTCAATGAACCGGTATACAGGCCCGAAGACATACCCAGGGGATTGGGCGTGCGCAATTCGTAAGCGAAGTCGAGGGTGTCGAAATACATCGACGGAATGGTGGCCGTGGTCGCCTTGGTACACAGCGCTTCGACAGGCGTTTTCCAGAAAAACCGGTAACTGTTCGGCGAGAAGAAACCGACACCGCTGTAGCGGCAGGGCGAGGGTGCGTACACCCAACTGCTGCCGCTCCACAGCAATTGATGGCCACGCAGCACGTCGCTCACACCAACCAGCTCGTGTGCCGGCTGACTCAGGACATACGTGGAGCCGATGCCGGTAATACGCACCTCAACGGTTTCGGTCTCCATCGTTTCGGCGTTGGTCACGGTCAATCGGCGCCAGTTGGCCGGCACCTTTATGCCCACACCCCAGCCAGGCGGGAGACTGGACTTTGAGTCGAATCGAACCGGCAACTGAATACTGAACACCGAGTTTTCCGCACATTGACCGGGATAACTCGCGCAATAACCGCTATTCGGAGTCTTGTTCACGAACACGTTCTTGCTCGGTTGCGCAGGGTCGGGTTGAAACAGCGCGCGGATCTCCTGGTTCACCGCCTGCGCCTGCCCCATGCTCAACGCAAGCGTCAGGCCCAAACCGTAAATCGCAGGCCTTGACAGCGGTTTGATTGGTTTTGCAGTCATGTTCATTACTCAGCGCCTGGCGTACTGGCACTGAACATCAGCAGTACGTTGCCGTAATAGTTCCCTGAACGGTATCCGCCTACGGGCTCGACCGGCTCGATCTTCAGCGCGACGCGCTTGCCGGCGGCGGCCTCCTCCCGGGAGAGCACTTGTCGCGGAAGGACGTGAGAGCTCAACTCCACATTGTTGAACGTGACCCGCAATTGGATAATCTCTCCCGGCCTGCCGTTTTCCAGAAAAGGATCAAGCAGCAGGCGGGCATCAATGGCGCTGCTGTCATGGCGTGCATCGAAATTCTTCTCCAGGCTGCCCAGCGTGGCTTTCGGATAATCCCAGAACAGTTGCTGGGGCCGGTGAATCCAGTCCGGCTCTGCTGGAATCACATAGAACGGGCGGCTGGGAATGGTCAGCGACACTTCGAAGGTGTGCTCTTCTCGCGCTCCCCAGGCCTCGCTGCCGCTCAGGCTGGCGGCGGCCAGCAGCACGAGCGCGGTAGATTGCTTGATCATTTTGGTTACCCGGTGCGTCATTGGAAAACCGTGTTAGCGGCTGGCGATCTTCATGGTCTTTTTGGCGTTGCCTTCAATCAGGAAGAAGCGGTACTCGCGACCCTTCTCCTTGTCGAAGGCGAACGTCTTGCCAGCCAGAACGTGATGTTTGGTGGTCGCCCCGCAGTCGCTTTCCTTGCTCAGCGAGCAGCTTTTGAACTCGTCGACGATGACCACGGTGTTGCCGTTGTTGCGCAGTTCGTAGCGGCTCTCGGTGTCATTGACTGCCGTGTCGAAACGCGCATCCCTGGGCCGCACGAAGAAGATCGTGCCGAACCCGGTCATGACGTTGACGCCCGCCGAGAGTGATTTCCTGTATTCGTCGCGCTCTTCGCCGCTGACCACGAAGTCGTCTTCCTTTTCCGGTACCACCGGTACGAAGCGCACGCGAAAATAACGCTCTTTATCGCGAGCGCCCATGTACAGCAGACGCGTGCCCTGCATGCCCTGCGCCGGCACGATCAGCCGTGCCGGGCTGGCCATCAGGCCGTTTCGCGAGGCGCCATCGGCAGCGTTCACCACCGGAATTTCCTGCGGCGTACCGTCGGCGCCGTAAACGATTTCCAGGACATTGATCTTGACGAACGCCGTGGCGTCGCCGCTGTTGAAGACCCGTTTGAGATAGGTGCTTTTATCGGCATCGAGATAGTCGTACACCGTGCCGACATTGATCTGCGGCCCGGCCTGCGCCGTCAGGCAAAACAAGCTGAGCAGGCTCAGCAGCAAACTGCGATTCATTGTTTCAACTCCACTGGATTGGAAAAGGCCCTGTCTGACGTGCTCATACATCCGAATCCCATATAACGGTCACGTTGCCGCGCAGCCTGTCGGCGACGCCGGGTCTGAGCAGAAAATCGATGGCGAATGGGGTCATGTCGAAATGCAGAGTGCCGGGCTTGCGGTCGACATACAGGCCTGGCTGGAACGGACCGGCCCACGTGTTGAAGTTCAAACGATGACGGGTGACCGTCTGGCCGGGACTGCCAGGACCACTGATGCCGGGAGGCAACGACATCCAGACCTGGATATCTGTGGTGTTGCCCTCAGCACTGCCCAATCTGCACGTGTTCCCTCCGGGAGAGTTGCACAGCATCATGACCTTGAAGCGCGACGACGCAGAGATGTAGAACAGCTGATCGCGAAAAACCTGCGTCGGTTTGCGCCCACTGTCCAGCCAGGACGCCCAGCCGCCCGCCGGCTCCAGGGTTACGTTGTTGGCGCCAGGCGGAAGATCGATCTTCAGGGTGTGCTGTACGTCGAGTACGAAGTCGAGATTGAGGCTGGCATCGTCCGGGCGCAGCACCGAGCCGAAATCGAAGTCGCCAGCGGGTCCGATGCTGTAGGACATCGAACCGGTATACAGGCCTGAAGACATGTTCAGCGGATTCGGCGTACGCAACTCGTAGGCAAAATCCAGAGTTTCGAACGATATGGTCGGAATCATGAACGCCGTATATTTGGTGCAGCGCGCTTCTACCGGTGTTTTCCAGAAAAAACCGTAGTGGCTGGGACCGTAGGGCAGATTTCCGCTGAAGAGGCAAGGCGCGGCGGCGTTCACCCAACTGCTGGTTGTCCACAGCGCACGGTGTCCTTCGAGGTCATCGTCAGCCCCCGTCAGTTCTTTGGCCGGTTGACTCAGGCGATAGGTGGATCCGATACCGGTAATGCGGATTTCGACAGTCTCCACCTCCTGGGTATCGGCATTGGTCACCGTCAGCCGCCGCCAATTGGCAGGTGCCTTCACCGGTATGCCCTCGCCAGGCAAGAGAAAACGACTGGCGTTGAAATTCACCGGCACGCGAATGCTGAACATGACATTTTCCGCGCACTGGTTCGGGTAATTCGCGCAGTAACCACTGTTCGGCGTTTTGTTGACGAATACGTTTTTCGTCGGCTGGGCGGGATCCGGGCGAAACATTGCGCGAATTTCCTGACTCGCGCCGTGAGCGGTGGATATCCCCAACGCCAGTGCCAGTGCGCAACCCTGTGCTAAAAGCTTCATCATCAGCCCGCCTTCTGTGCAGTGGAGGTAACGTCCGCCAGGGTGTCCGGCGTGCAGCGCAGATCGCCGATCATCAACACGTTGTTTTCGCTGCGATGGTCGGCCTCGTTGAGGCGGAACTGGCACAGCAGTTGGTTGCCCTGACGCACTTCCAGGGTCGGCGAGCCGGCATTCATTTCCATCGAGAAGAAGCCGTCGACTTCGGTCACGCCCCGGCTGGCATGGTTGATCACGTGGTGACCCTTGAGGGGCTGCCCGCGTCCATCGACCAGGCGACCGAGCACGGTCAGGGTTTTCATCACGCGAATCTTGCGGTACTCGACCCCGCCCTTGTTCAGGTGATAGCGAGTGCGCGCCGGTTCGATGGTGGCAGCCGGGACGGCGTTGCCTTCGAAATCGAAACTCACCGAGCTGTTCTGGTAGGCGGTGATCGGAATGAAATTGCGCCCCGGTTTCAACGCCGTGCCGCTGCCGCTGTAATCGTCGGCACGCAGGACGATGTCCTCGATATCCGACTCCACATCAACGATCATCCCGGCGCCGCGCACTTCGCTCTGGCTGGTCATGAGCATTTGCTCACCGCCAACCACCAGGGTGCTGTCAACGTTGAGGCCGCCGGTGAAATTGCCGTTGTACGACGAACGCTGGATGAAGCCGTCGCCGTTGATCGAGTCGGTGCGGAAGTTGGCCAGGCTGGAAACACCCAGGCCATAGGTGTCGGTCAGCGCGGTCACCGACACGCTCTGCAGCACGTGATCCTTCAGTTCCTTGCGCCAGCCGAGTGAGGCATTGTTGTCGCGTTTTCCATCGCGAGCGGTGCGTGAACCGATGCTGCCGGTGAGTTGCTGGCCAGGCGCGCCGAGTGCCAGGTTGATGCTCAGATCGACGCCGCGGTTGCGCGCATCGCCGCTGCTGTAACTGCCGGGCCGATCGAAAATCGACAGGCGCCAGCTGGCATCGCTGCCCAACAGCACGGTGCGCTGGGTCCAGCCCAGATCGACGCCCATACCTTCGACATTGCCTTCGCTGTGCGAGACCCGAGCGTTGAGCGAACTCTTGCTGCTCACGCGGTGGTTGAGCGCCAGCGATGAATTGCTGGTCTGGCCAACGAAGACGTTACGCGGACGAATACGAGTGCCGTCAGGCAATGTGTCATAGGTGTTGGTGGTGTCGAGCCAGCTGCGGTTGTGGCTGATCACCAGACTGCCCGAGCCATAGTTGTAAAGGCTTTGCAGATCCAGACCGGTGCCGTAGTCCTCGGTCTTGTAGACGTTGGCGTACAGGCTGAGGTGGTTGGCCAGGGTCCAGTCAATCGACGTGCCGTACTGCAGTTTTTCGCGGATCTGGCGCGCCGAAGCGCCGATAATCACCCGCGGGTGCAGCAGATAGTTCACCGCCGCGCCGGCGGTGGGACTGCCGCTCGACTGCGTGTCCCAGTTGCTCAGCAGTTTGCTTTCTTCGCCGGCGAACAGGTTATAGCGCCAGCGCTCGTCGAGGTTGCGCCAGTTGTTGGGCTTGTACACCAACTCCTGAGTCGTCGAGGTGATCTGGCCGTCTTCGATCAGGCGCACCTCCACTTCATAGATGCCGCCGGGCAAAGGTCGAGTGTCGAGCGTCTGCAATCCGGCCGGCACCGATTGCGTATTGATCAGCAGACCGTCGCGCCAGATCTCCACCGACCCCTGACGATTGGCCGTTACATAGATCGGGTAAACGCTGGGCATCGGGCTGTTGATGGCGAGGCTGTCGGAGCTGCCGTACATGACACCGACTGCCGTATCGGGGCTGGTACCAAACGTACGCGGCTGACGCGTCAGTCCTTCGGAATTGGGGGTGAAATAGCCCAGGCGGAAGAAACTGCCTTGCAGTTCGCGCTGGGTGTGCAGCTCGTGCACGGCGTGGTACAGCTTATCGTCGGGGCCGCCGAGCCGGGCAACTTGCAGGTTGAGCGTCTGGCTCCAGTTGCCCAGGCTGGAACTGGCTTCCAGGCCAAAACGTCCACCCAGGTCCTGATCCTGACCACCGTTGAGATTGAGCTGGTTGCGCACCATCAGGCCGCTGCTGCCCCCGCTCGGCTGTTCGTAATAACGCTTGGCCGCTACGTCGCGTTCGGCGTTTTCGGTGGCGATCGAGACCAGCGAGTTCTCCAGGTTGTAATGCACCGCCAGAAACTGGTCCGGGCACGAGCCGCTGCACGCCCCCAGAGGCACGCCGGGCTTGAAAAAACTCGCCCATTTTTCCCGCTCGGCAGGGCCGAAGCGGTTTTCGCTGGTGTCGGTGAATTCGAGAAGCGTAATGCGATCATCGCGAGACAAGACCACCATGGCCTCACCCAGCGGCTGCTGATCGACTTCGACCCGCACCGCCAGCGGTACATCGAAGAAATGCTCCTCGAAATCCGCGGGCAAACCTTTTGCCTGCGCCAGCAGACTGCGTGGTGTGGTACCGGCGGTGTTGGATGCGACGGCTGCGCTGGCACAAAACAACAGCGCAAGCGCAGCCGCGATGGGGGTCATCGGGAACATGAACTTGTACTCAGATTTTTTCTAACGAAGGAAAATCCGGCGAGGCGGACACGGGTGTACGCCCCACTGGTCAGTGTTCTGCATGAACGAGAACACTTAGCGCCTGATCATGGGATCAAGGTGCTGGCGGAACGGCGTCGAAGATCATCGCCACGGAACCGGTGTAATCACCTGGCTGGAAGCTGTTGCCCTTGGCGGAGATTTTCAGCGGTGCGCGGTAGTTGACGTCAGACTCGGCTTCACCCACGACCAATTGCGGAGTCAGTGTCAGTTCCTTGTTGTTGAGCATTACTTGCAGGTCGATCGAACTGCTGCCGGAAACCAGTTTCGGCTGGCTTTCGAGGCTGGCATGAACCGAGCCATTGTTATTGCGCACATCGAAGAAACCATTGACTTCGGCCATTTTTCCGGTGCTTGGCTGATAGCTCATGTCCTGGTCCTTGTTGACCAGATCCGGGTCGGTCGGTACGACATAGAAACCATTGGTTGGCACGTGAGCGATCAGACTGATGGAGTGCGACGCTTCGCCCGCAGCGAAGGCGGTCGAGGACATTGCCAGAAGAGCCAGTGGAGCAGCGATTGCGATTTTCTTGAACATCGTTCAGTACCTGTTTGCTTTATATAGGGGGGTGTCATTGAAAGTTCACAAACGCTTTTGCTCATCGACCGCCGGAGCAACTTGAACTTTCAATGGCGGGCATCATCGACTGTTGCCTCTGGAATGTAAGCAGGCAACTTCCGACAAACTCGTAGTTAAACAACCCCACACCCCGCCAGAAAAAAGAACAAAAAACAGATACTTGCAACATTCACTGTAAGTTGCGCCCTACACACAGTTATGAGCAAAAAACCATACAGCAACTTAGCCGCTTTAAAGCGGCAACTTGCGAGGAATTAGAATATATACTCAAGTACAACTAGAGCGATAACTTTAACTTTAAGGTCACCGCTTTGATTTCTGCATGAAAAAGCGTTTTCCGGCTATTTTTTGCCTTCACCGCTCGTCCGCCCAAGCCAAAGCGAGGTCAAAAACGTCTTGCGCAGGCCTTAAGATATATCTTAAGTTGTATCTAAATACGACGAGAGAGAAAGCATAAATGAGAGACCATCATTCCCCACACCGCGAGCACGGCGATGGCCGCGACGGCTTCGAGAAACGCCCCGGTCGCGAACGCGGCGGCCGTGGCCCGCGCGTCTTCGCCCCCGGCGACCTGAAATTGCTGTTGCTGGCGCTGATCGCCGAGCAGCCGTGCCACGGCTACGACCTGATCCGGCAGATCGAAGGCATGTTCGACGGCGCTTACAGCCCCAGCCCCGGGGTGATCTACCCGACCCTGACCTTTCTGGAAGAGAGCGACCTGATCGCCGGTGATGCCGAGGCCGGCAAAAAACGTTACAGCGTGACCGACGCCGGTCGTCTGTCTTTAAGTGAACAGGCGGTGGCGCTCGACGGCGTACGCATGCGCATCGACGTCAGCAAGCGCTCGCTGCGCGGCCATGATCGTCCGGCGGAAATCCACGAAGCCGTGCATAACCTGCGCCATGCCTTGCAGCTGCACCACGGCCGCTGGAGCGCCGAAGAAATCCTGCGGGTGCGCGACCTGCTCAACGACACCGCCAAAGCCATCGTCGACGGCCCTGCCGTTCAACCTGCCTCGGAGAAAGCCGAATGACTGCAGTCGATACTCAAACCATTCACCGCGTGATGCACGAAATCAAACGGCGCAAACTTGAAGTGCTGCGCGTCACCGACCTGACCCCGCGCATGCGCCGCATCACCCTTGGCGGGCCGGAACTGGCCGGGTTCATCAGCCTCGGGACGGACGATCACGTCAAACTGCTGTTCCCGCAGAATGCCGAACAGGCCGCCGCGCTGGAAACCCTGCAACTCGGCGCCGGCAAGGACAACGGCCCGCTGCCGCAGATGCGCGACTACACACCGCGTCGTTACGACCTGGAAAAAATGGAGCTGGACATCGATTTCGTCCTGCACGGCGACGGCCCTGCCTCGACCTGGGCGGAGCAGGCGCAACCGGGGCAGTTCCTGCATATCGGCGGGCCGCGCGGTTCGATGATCGTGCCGGACATCTTCGACAGCTACCTGCTGATCGGCGACGAAACCGCCCTCCCCGCCATCGCCCGCCGCCTCGAAAACCTCGCGGCGAATCGCAAGGCGCTGGTGGTGATCGAAGTGGAAAACGGTGCCGAGCAGCAAGTGCTGGAGAGCGCGGCGCAGTTCAATGTGATCTGGGTGCTGCGCGAAGGTGGCAGGGACAATCTGCTGACTAGCGTCAAGCAACTGCAAGTGCCCAAGGGCAATCTGTACGCCTGGGTGGCGACCGAAACCAAGGTCTCGCGGCAGATCCGCCGGGTGCTGATCGATGAGCATGGGCTCGACGAACAGTTCATTAAGGCGGTTGGCTACTGGCGGGCGGAAGGCTCTGACGAGGAGTGATTTTCCTCTGACCACAATTCCCCTGTGGGAGCGAGCTTGCTCGCGAAAGCGGTGTGTCAGTCAACATCCATGCAAACTGATACACCGCATTCGCGAGCAAGCTCGCTCCCACATTGAATATCAACTTCGTGCGGACAATCTGCGGTCGAGACCGATAATCAGCAACCCCACCAGCACAAACCCCACCAAGATCCCCCCGGCATTCGCCAGCACCTGTGGATATCCCAACACCGCCACATCAATGAACGGATACGCATAGGCGCCGAGCAGATGCCCGCGCAGCAAGGCGTAGATGAAATAAACCAGCGGATAGATCAGCCACAGCGGCAAGTGCCTCAGGCGCAACGTGCCTTTGGGGACGCAGCGCCACCAATAGCCGAGAAACAGCAATGGCATGACGTCGTGGAGCAATTCGTCGGCAACAAACTGCCAGCCTTCGGGGTGCCACAAGTGCCGCAGCAGGATGCTGTAGGCCAGACCGACCACGGCGATGCTCACCGCGATCCCGCTGCTGACCCACGGTTGCAGAAACCAGCGCCGCGCGGCGGATTCGCGCTCGGCGACCGCGCAGGTCAGCACCGTCGCCACCAGGGTGTTGGTCAATATGGTGAAGTAGCTGAAGAAACTCACCAGCCCGCCCAGCAGGCTGGCGCCGATGCTCAATCGTGCGAAGAGAATCAGGTACAGCTGAATTGCCAGCCCCGCCCAGCCCAACACGGCCAGGCCGGTGATCAGGCGTCGGCGCCTCGCGCTGTCCATCTCAAAGCGGTCGCTTGGTGCGCATCAGCTTCACGTACAGGCGTTCGACCTTCTCCCGCGCCCATGGGGTTTTACGCAGGAAGGTCAGGCTCGACTTGATGCTCGGATCGCTCTTGAAGCAACGGATGTCGATACGCTCGGCCAGCCCCGACCACTCGTAGTGAGCAACCAGTGCATTGAGGATCTGTTCGAGGGTCACGCCGTGCAGCGGATCGGGGGATTGTTCGTTCATGCCGGGCCTTTGGGCGAAGTGTTATGCAGAAGCCGCGCACCTTAGCCGAGGGGCCGGGCGGGTGGAAGGCCTTCCTTTCAAATGTAGGTCAAGGTCAAAAGATCGCAGCGTTCCGCAGCTCCTACAGGTACGCATTTCAACACGAGAGCTGCCGAAGGCTGCGACCCTTTTCGTACTGTTACCAAATCCGAAAGGATGCATGTTCATAAAAGGCCTTTGTCTTTTTGTAACAGATCATTATCCTGCCGCCCTTCCGCTGAAACGCTTCACTGCCTGCGACAATCTGAAGCGCTCGGCCTGCACTTGAAAAACATCAAAAAAAGACTTCTACATGCCTGACTTTTCCTTCTCCCGGGACAGCGCTATCTCTGCCCTGCGCACCCTTGGCGGCTGCACTGCCCTCGGCCTTGCCACCTGCGTCCACGCAGCTCCCGCGTTCGACAGTGAATCACCGTACATGCTCGGTGACTGGAACGGCACGCGCACGGAACTTGCGGAAAAAGGCTACGACTTCAAACTCGATTACACCGGCGAAATGGGCAGCAATCTGAACGGCGGTTACGATCACGACCGCACCGCCCGCTACAGCGACCAGTTCGGCCTTGGCACCCATTTGGATCTGCAAAAGATCCTCGGTTGGAACGACGCCGAATTTCAGCTGACCATCACCAAGCGCAGCGGCAACAACATCAGCAACGACCGCATCAACGACCCGCGCGTTGGCGGCTTCACTTCCGCGCAGGAAGTCTGGGGCCGTGGCCAGACCACGCGCCTGACGCAGATGTGGTATCAGCAGAAATTCTTCGATCAGAAACTCGATATCAAGGTCGGCCGCTTCGGCGAAGGCGAGGATTTCAACAGCTTCCCTTGCGACTTCCAGAACCTGGCCTTCTGCGGCTCGCAGGTCGGCAACTGGGTCGGCGGCATCTGGTACAACTGGCCGGTCAGCCAGTGGGCGCTGCGGGTCAAATATCACCTGACGCCGGAGCTGTATGCGCAGGTCGGCGCCTATGAGCAGAACCCGTCGAACCTCGATCGCGGCAACGGTTTCAAACTCAGCGGCAGCGGCACGCAAGGTGCGATCCTGCCGGTCGAACTGGTGTGGACGCCGAAGCTCAACGGCCTGCCGGGCGAATACCGCGCCGGTTACTACTACAGCAATGCCAAGGCCTCCGACGTCTATAAAGACCGCAATGACCAACCGGCAGCGCTGAGCGGCGAAGCCTACCGCAGCGCGTCGAGCAAGCACGGCGTATGGCTGGGCGTGCAGCAGCAGGTCACCAGCATCGCCAGCGACCACTCGCGCGGCTTGAGCCTGTTCGCCAACGCGACGATGCATGACAAGAAAACCAACGCCATCGACAACTACGTGCAGGCCGGCCTGACCTACAAAGGTCCGTTCGATGCCCGCGCCAAGGATGACATCGGTTTCGCCCTCGCTCGTGTGCACGTCAACCCGGCCTATCGCAAGAACGCCGAAATGGCTAACCGCGCCAACGCCGTCTACGACTACGACAATCCGGCGTTCCTGCCACCGCAGGACACCGAATACAGCGCCGAGCTGTATTACGGCGTGCACGTGACCAACTGGCTGACCGTGCGCCCGAACCTGCAATACATCCGCCATCCCGGTGGCGTGAACGACGTCGACGACGCCCTGATCGGCGGGATCAAGATCCAGTCGTCGTTCTAAAGATCACAGTTAGCCCCTGTGGGAGCGAGCCTGCTCGCGAAGGCGGCCTGTCAGTCGCTGCAGTGTTGCCTGATACACCGCTTTCGCGAGCAGGCTCGCTCCCACAGGAATGCATTTCGTTAGCCGAACAAGTTTTTATCTGAACCATGCC
>NZ_RAZO01000299.1:0-1624 GCF_004307535.1 Pseudomonas sp. Sample_9 | reverse complement strand
TAGGCGGCCCGGAACGCAAACCACTGCTGGCGCTGCAACAGGTGATCATGCTCAACGAACTGTTGGTCAATCGCCTGCTGGATAAGCTGAAGTTGCCACAATAATTTCGCTGGTTGTTATTGCCTCATCGCGAGCAGGCTCACTCCTACAAGGGATTGTCGTCGGACACAAATCTGTGATCCCGCTACGTTCCAAAGTGGGAGCGAGCCCTGCTCGCGAAGGTGGTCTGCCAAGCACTATCTATTTCAGACACGCAATAAAAAACCGGAAGCTTTCGCTACCCGGTTTTGCAGGATCAAAGGATCGCAGCCTGCCACATCCCTTACAGATCTTCGGCATGGACGGTGCGCAGGTAGCGATCTTTCGCTTGTTGCCGGTCTCGATCAGCTCTTTGAGTCACAAATCATCCAGATCGGGAAAGATAATCCTGCCTAATGCCCAGGGTTCAACGATTTCACAATGCATGGTGCGCAAAAATGACCCCCACTCGCTTCGGTTATGGGCATCCGGGCCGGTGATTGTCAGTAGCAAGTACTCATCCCGAAAAGCGTCATAGGCATAAATCAGCCAAAAGTCATTGTCAGCATCATTTACCAATGCTGTCCGGTAATACTGACGATTGATTTTTGCCCATCGAGCCTGGTGTGCCTGTGTACTGGCAAGGTGGATATGGTGCATGTCGCTCAGATCGAGTCGTTCATCCCGCCCGAAAATGGCAGGTAATTCATCGCAGATTTTGTAGTTGTAGAAGTGTGCAGCAAAGTTTTGCCAGTTATTGATTCGTTCAAAAAGTGCAGAAATTTTGATGGCTGGCATCCAGGCCTACTTTGTAATAGGTAGCCTGCCAGTGATCACAAATTTATCGAACACTTTCTGCCCATCACGCGCGGCCTGCCGAACATCAAGGAATGTCAGTTCGTCACGAACTTCCTTTTTGCTGGGTTTGTCGGTTTTTCGAGTGGTGGCCATCGGAGCCTCCGAAGAATGTGTATTCATGCTGACCAGCTTATGTGAATAAATTTTGACCGGCAAACAATAGAACCTAGCCTCAACGAGCACCAGTCGGCGCATTCTGGGCGAGTTGTAGGCATTGTCTGCATTGCTTGAGGGAGATCGTCGTTGGCAGAGAAAGCGTCTTCGCGAGCAGGCTCACTCCTACAGGGGGGCGTGGTCAGGCACACAATCTGTGGTCGCCGCAGATCCAATGTAGGAGTGAGCCTGCTCGCGATGGCGGTCTGCCAAACTCCAAATACTCCAGATCAAAAACAAAAAACCCGAAAGGCTCACGCCATCCGGGTTTTTTCATTCCAGCCTTCCAGTCAGCGGTTAAACCGCGCCACCAACGAATACTGCGTGTTGGCCGTCTTCGTCAGCTCTTCACTGAGCAACGCCGAGTTATGCGCCTGTTCCGAGGTCTGATCCGCCAACTCCGAAATATTGCTGATGTTGCGGCTGATTTCTTCAGCCACGGCACTTTGCTCTTCCGTCGCCGCCGCGATCTGCGTGGTCATGTCGGTGATGTTGGCCACCGCTTCGCTGATGCCGACCAACGCCTGGTCGGCTTCCAGTACCCGCGCCACGCCTTCTTCGGCCTGGCGATGCCCGGCTTCCATGGTTTGCACGG
>NZ_RAZO01000453.1:0-1624 GCF_004307535.1 Pseudomonas sp. Sample_9 | reverse complement strand
TGTCGGAAAATGCCTGCGCGCTGCTCATCGAATCCCGCGCCGCTTCGTCGACATTGCTGCAGGAACAACTGGCGCAAATCATGGCGTCCCTGCGCGGTTTCCCCGTGGAGAAGCAGGTCGACTTCACCGAAGACCCGGTGGAAAACGCCCGCCTCTGGGCCATCCGCAAAGACACCTTCCCCGCCGTCGGCGCCGTGCGCAAAACCGGCACCACGGTGATCATCGAAGACGTGACCTTCCCGGTCGAACAACTGGCTATCGGCGTCAATCGCCTGATCGAGCTGTTCGACAAACATGCCTACGACGAAGCGATCCTTTTCGGACACGCACTGGAAGGCAATCTGCACTTCGTCTTCACCCAAGGCTTCAACAGCCCGGAAGAAATCGCACGCTACCAAGCGTTCATGGACGACGTCGCGCAACTGGTCGCCGTGGAGTTCGGCGGCTCGCTGAAGGCCGAGCACGGCACCGGCCGCAACATGGCGCCGTTCGTGGAACTGGAATGGGGCAGCGACGCCTATCAACTGATGTGGCAGCTCAAACGCCTGCTCGACCCCAACGGCATTCTCAATCCGGACGTGGTGCTCAGCGAAGATCCGCAGATCCACCTCAAGCACCTGAAACCGCTGCCGGCGGCAGACGAGATTGTGGATAAGTGCATCGAGTGCGGTTTTTGCGAACCGGTCTGCCCATCGAAAGGCCTGACCCTGAGCCCGCGCCAGCGCATCGTCATCTGGCGTGATATCCAGGCGAAAAAGCGCGCCGGCGTCGACACCACAGAACTGGAAAAAGCCTACGAGTACCAAGGCATCGACACCTGCGCCGCGACCGGCCTGTGCGCGCAACGCTGCCCTGTAGGCATCAACACCGGCGAACTGGTGAAAAAGCTCCGTGGCCGACACGCCACGCATCAGAAAACCGCTGACTGGATCGAAGGAAATTTCGCCAAGACCCTGCAAGGCGCGCGCTTCACCCTGCACGTCGCCAACGGCGCGCGGATGATGCTCGGGGCGCCGCGTCTCGCAAAGTTGTCGGCAACGCTGACGCGCTTGTCCAAAGGCCAGGTGCCGCTGTGGACCAACGCCATGCCACAACCGGAAAAAGCCATTCGTTTCAGCCCGAGCGTTTCGGACGAGCGCCCGCGCGTGGTTTATCTGGCAGCTTGCGTCTCGCGGGTCATGGGCCCGGCGGCGGGCGACAAAGAACAAATGTCGCTGTACGACAAAACCCGTGGCCTGCTGGAAAAGGCCGGTTACCAGGTAGTCTTTCCCGACAATCAGGACAACCTCTGTTGCGGCCAGCCATTCGCCTCCAAAGGTTACGCCGAACAGGCCGAGCACAAACGCCAGGAACTGATCAGCGCCCTGCTCCACGCCAGTCGCGGCGGCCTTGACCCGATCTATTGCGACACCAGCCCGTGTACGTTGCGACTGGTGCAGGACATCGGCGAAACGCGACTGGATCTGTACGATCCGGTGCGCTTCATCCGTACGCATCTGCTGGATCGCCTGGACTTCACACCCCAGGAAGCGCCGATTGCCGTCCACGTGACCTGCAGCACTCAGCACTTGGGCGAAAGCCAGGCGCTGATCGATCTGGCGCGCAAATGCAGCAACACCGTGGT
>NZ_RAZO01000088.1:0-1629 GCF_004307535.1 Pseudomonas sp. Sample_9 | reverse complement strand
GCACCAGATTTTCGAAATTGCCACCGGTAGCGCCAGTGATCGTGGTGCTGACGGTACTGCCATTGTTGTAGACGTCATTGGCCGCAGTCGGCACGTTGACGGTGCCGACGGTTTCGCCAGCCGCGATGGTAATGGTCGAGCCGTTCGACAGCGTGACGGCTACCGGGGTTTGCGCCGGGTTGGTCAGTGTCGCGGTATAGGTGATCTGGCCGCCTTCAACAATGTTGTTGGTCGCGGTCAGGGTCAGGCCGGTGTTATCGACAGAGTCGGTAATCGTGGTGACAGCTGGCGTCGGATTCGGCACCAGATTTTCGAAGTTGCCACCGGTAGCGCCAGTGATCGTGGTGCTGACGGTGCTGCCGTTGTTGTAGACGTCGTTGGCCGCAGTCGGCACGTTGACGGTGCCCACGGTTTCGCCGGCCGCGATGGTGATGGTCGAACCGTTCGACAGGGTGACGGTCACCGGCGTCTGCGCCGGGTTGGTCAGTGTCGCGGTGTAAGTGATTTGACCGCCTTCAACAATGTTATTGGTCGCGGTCAGCGTCAGGCCGGTGTTATCAACCGAATCAGTGATCGTGGTAACGGCAGGCGTGGTGTTCGGCACCAGGTTTTCAAAGTTGCCGCCGGTAGCACTAGTGATCGTGGTGCTGACGGTGCCGCCATTGTTGTAGACGTCGTTGGCCGCAGTCGGCACGTTGACGGTGCCGACGGTCTCACCAGCTGCAATGGTAATGGTCGAGCCGTTCGACAGGGTGACGGTCACCGGCGTCTGCGCTGGATTGGTCAGTGTCGCGGTATAGGTGATCTGACCGCCTTCAACAATGTTGTTGGTCGCGGTCAGCGTCAGGCCGGTGTTGTCGACCGAGTCGGTGATCGTAGTGACTGCTGGCGTGGTGTTCGGCACCAGGTTTTCGAAGTTGCCGCCGGTAGCGCCGGTAATGGTGGTGCTGACGGTGCTGCCATTGTTGTAAACGTCATTGGCCGCAGTCGGCACGTTGACGGTGCCGACGGTCTCGCCAGCGGCAATGGTGATGGTCGAGCCGTTGGACAGCGTGACGGTTACCGGGGTTTGTGCCGGGTTGGTCAACGTCGCGGTGTAAGTGATCTGGCCGCCTTCGACGACGTTATTCGTCGCAGTCAGGGTCAGACCGGTGTTGTCGACCGAATCGGTGATCGTGGTAACGGCAGGTGTGGTGTTTGGCACCAGGTTTTCGAAGTTGCCGCCGGTAGCGCCAGTGATGGTGGTGCTGACGGTGCTGCCGTTGTTGTACACGTCGTTGGCCGCAGTCGGCACGTTGACGGTGCCAACGGTTTCGCCAGCCTCAATGGTGATGGTCGAGCCGTTCGACAGAGTGACGGTCACCGGGGTTTGCGCCGGGTTGGTCAAGGTCGCGGTGTAGGTGATCTGGCCGCCTTCAACAATGTTGTTGGTCGCGGTCAGGGTCAGGCCGGTGTTGTCGACCGAATCAGTGATCGTAGTAACGGCTGGCGTGGTGTTCGGCACCAGGTTTTCGAAATTGCCGCCGGTAGCCCCGGTGATCGTCGTGCTGACGGTGCTGCCGTTGTTGTAGACGTCATTGGCCGCAGTCGGCACGTTCACGGTGCCGACGGTTTCGCCGGCAGCAATGG
>NZ_RAZO01000359.1:0-20752 GCF_004307535.1 Pseudomonas sp. Sample_9 | reverse complement strand
TCGCGGATTATCTGATGGGCTGGTTCAAGCGCAGTGGCGAGGCGCTGGATCGACTGCAACGCTGATGTGATTTCCCTGTGGGAGCGAGCCTGCTCGCGAATGCGTCAGTATCAGTCGATACCGATGTTGAATGACACACCGCTTTCGCGAGCAGGCTCGCTCCCACAGGGGGGATCTTATTTTGCGAAACGGCGGGCAATCAGCTGGTCGATCGACAATTTGCCCGGCCCGGTCGCCATCAGGTACAGCAACACCGCCGCCCAGGTGCCGTGGGTCGGGTAGGCATCCGGGTAGACAAACAGTTGAATGGTCAGGGTCATGCCCAGCAGTGCCAGCGCCGAAAACCGTGTGGCGAAGCCGAGCAGGATCAGCAGCGGAAACACATGCTCGGCAAAAGCCGCCAGATGCGCGGCAATTTCCGGCGACAGCAGCGGCAGGTTGTACTCGCTCTGAAACAGCGGAATCGTCGAATCGGCCAAACGTGGCCAGCCCAGTTCAAAGGTGCCGTCAATCAAATCGACGGCCAATCCTTCGACCTTGGTTTGCCCGGATTTCCAGAACACCGCGGCAATGGAGAAACGCGCGATGAAGGCAATCAGGCTGTGCGGGATTTTTTCGAACAGCGCGATGACGCGCAGGATAAAAGCGTTCATAGCAACTCCTTGTAATTCAGCTGCGTGATCGCGTTATGCGCAATCAGTAAGGCGAGGGTTTGGGCGAGATCGAACGGCGGGCTGTTTTCTGCCGCCGCGAGCAGTGGCGAGCCCTGGAGCAGATGACGAAGGAACACGCTCGCACCTGGTTCAAGAGCGAACACCTCAACGTCGAGACCATTGCGCAGCACCAGAGCGTGCTGGCCTTGATTCAGGCCAATGCCCGCCAGAGTTGGCTCCTGCTGATGCGCGGCCCAGATCGCGACAACGGCGTAGGCTGAGTCGAGCAGGTGCAGCGAGGGATGCAGTTCGAAACACAGCTCAGTCAGCGACTGCGGATCGGCCAGCGCGGCACTGACTTGTTCAGGCCGTATCGGCTGCGCATCAGCGGCGTGGTAGGCGACAGTGCGCAGATGCTCAAGGCGCGCAACATCAGCGACATAAGGCACGCCGGCGATGGGTTCAAACTCTGCGATGAAGTCGGCGAAGTCTTCGCCATAGCGGCTCATCAACGGACTGTGTGGCGGCTGACTCTGGACGAAAATCGCCGCCATGGCGCGGAAGAATTCCTCGCCGACCAATTGCAGCACCACCGGATAGCTGTCGGCCAGGGCATTGATCAGCGAGCTCTGCACGTTATTGCGATACACCGCGAAACGCCGCGACGGATCGGCGCCGTTGCGGCTGCACAGGCCCTTGGGATACGGCAGTTGCGCATTGAGCAGGGCGGCGGCGAAGTCCGCTTGCGTGCTCATGCCGCACGCTCCGCGCGGCGCAAAAGCGTCTCGGCTTGCTGCGCTTCGGCGAGCAAAACGTCAAAGGCCGGCACCTGATTATCACGTTCGATCAGCGTCGCCACCGGGCCGATACGTTGCAGCACTTGCCGGTACAGATCCCAGACGGCCTGATCAACCGGCGCGCCGTGATCGTCGATCAGCAAGCGGTCGCCGAGGTTGTCGCAATCTTCAGCGAAGCCGGCCAGATGAATCTCGCCGACCGCGTGCAGCGGTAATGCATCGAGGTAGGCCAAAGGATCGCGCTGATGATTGATGCACGACACGTAGACATTGTTGACGTCGAGCAACAAGCCGCAGCCGCTGCGGCGGATCACTTCGCCGATGAACTCGGCCTCGTCGATCGTCGAGTGCTCAAATCCCAGATAGGTCGCCGGGTTCTCCAGCAGCATCGGTCGTTTCAGAGTGTTCTGCACCTGGTCGATGTGCGCACAGACGCGGTTCAGCGTCGGCGTGTCGTAAGCCAGTGGCAGCAGGTCATTGAGGAACACCGGGCCGTGGCTCGACCAGGCCAGGTGTTCGGAAAAGGCTTGTGGCTGATAGCGCTCGATCAGATCGGCGAGGCGTTTGATGTGCTGGCTGTCCAGCGCGCCTTCGCCACCGATCGACAGGCCTACGCCGTGCAATGACAGCGGGTACTGTTCGCGAATCAGACCGAGGAAATGATGAAACGGGCCGCCGGCCACCATGTAGTTTTCGGCGTGGACTTCGAAGAAACCGAGGTCCGGCAAGGAGCCGAGCACTTCGAGGAAGTGCCCGGTCTTGAGCCCCAGCCCGGCGCGGGCAGGGAGCTCGGTGCGAGCTGCCTGAGTGCGCGGCAGGGACGGTTCGTGATGACTGAACATGGGCGTCACTCAGGCAGGCCGTAGATCAGGACTTGGCTTTGAAGGCTTCGAGCTGACCGAAACCGGTCGGCGAGGTTTTGCTTTCGGTGGTGGCGCAGGTGCCTTTCGGAACGAGCTTCCAGGCGTTGGCCTGATAGTCCATTTTCGCCGTGCCGGCGCAGGTAGTCCCGGCACCTGCGGCGCAATCGTTCTTACCCTTCATGGCCACGCCGAAGCATTTTTCCATGTTGGCATCGGCGGCCTGGGCGGTGGAGACAGTGGCGATGCTCAGAGCGGAACCGAGGGCCAGAACCAGGGCGGTAGCGGACAGGGTACGGGTAGTCGCAGTCATGATGTTTCTCCAGTTTTTATCAGGGTTTCTGCAAGCGGTTTGCGCTTGCTTGTCCCTCTAGAGAACGGGTGGGGGGATGCGTTACAGGCGGGACGAGAAATTTATAAAAATTTCGGATTCAGCTGTATCCCTGTGGGAGCGAGCCTGCTCGCGAAGGCGGTGTGTCAGGCACCCATAATGTTGAATGACAGAGCGCTTTCGCGAGCAGGCTCGCTCCTACAGGGTTACCTTGGTGGTGCTCAGGAAACAAAAAACGGCCCGAAGGCCGTTTTGTTGTTCAGCGATAACACTCAACCGCCGAGGTACGCCTCGCGCACTTTCGGGTCGGTCAGCAGCGCTTCACCGGTACCTTGCATGACCACGCGGCCGTTCTCCAGAACGTAGGCGCGGTCAGCGATTTTCAGCGCCTGGTTGGCGTTCTGCTCGACCAGAAAGACAGTCACACCGTCCTTGCGCAGCTGTTCAATGATGTCGAAGATCTGCTGGATGATGATCGGTGCCAGACCCAGCGACGGCTCGTCGAGCAGCAGCAGCTTGGGCTTGCTCATCAGCGCGCGGCCGATAGCGAGCATCTGCTGTTCACCGCCGGACATGGTGCCGCCGCGCTGGTTGAAGCGTTCTTTCAGGCGTGGGAAAAGTCCGAGGACCTTGTCCATCTGTTCCTGATAGTCGCCCTTGTCGGTGAAAAATCCGCCCATCGACAGGTTTTCTTCCACGGTCAGACGGGCAAACACCCGACGACCTTCCGGCACCACGGCAATGCTCTTGCGCATGATCTGCGACGAGTCCTGGCCGACCAGTTCCTCACCCATGTAGCGGATGCTGCCGCTGTGGGCCTGCGGCGAACCGCACAGCGTCATCAGCAGCGTGGATTTGCCGGCACCGTTGGCGCCGATCAGCGTCACGATCTCGCCCTGACGGACTTCGACGTTGACGCTGTGCAGGGCCTGGATCTTGCCGTAGAAGGTGGAAACGTTTTCGAACTGCAGCATTTACGCTTCCCCCAGGTAGGCTTTGATCACTTCAGGATTGTCGCGGATCTGTTCCGGCGTGCCGTCGGCCAACGGTGTGCCCTGGTTGATCACGACGATGTGGTCGGAAATGCTCATGACCAGTTTCATGTCGTGTTCGATCAGCAGCACGGTGACGTTGTGCTCTTCGCGCAACACACCGATCAGCGCCTTGAGGTCTTCGGTTTCCTTCGGGTTCAGGCCGGCGGCCGGTTCGTCGAGCATGAGGATCCGTGGGCGGGTCATCATGCAGCGGGCGATTTCCAGACGCCGTTGCTGGCCGTAGGCGAGGGTGCCGGCGGTGCGGTTGGCGAACTCTTTGAGGTTGACCTTTTCCAGCCAGTACTCGGCAAATTCCATCGCCTCGCGCTCGCTTTTGCGGAACGCCGGGGTCTTGAACAGGCCGGACAGGAAGTTGGTGTTCAAGTGACGGTGCTGGGCGATCAACAGGTTCTCGACCGCAGTCATGTCCTTGAACAAACGCACGTTCTGGAAGGTCCGCACCACGCCTTTGAGGGCGATCTTGTGGCCCGGCAGGCCCTGGATCGGCTCGCCGTCGAGCAGGATGCTGCCGCCGGTAGGCTGATAGAAGCCGGTCAGGCAGTTGAACACGGTGGTCTTGCCGGCGCCGTTCGGGCCGATCAGGGCGACCACCTGTTTTTCCTTGACGGTCAGCGCCACGCCGTTGACCGCCAGCAAGCCGCCGAAGCGCATGCTCAGATTTTCGACTTTAAGGATCTCGCGGCTCATTTGCGCAACTCCATATGTGGGCGTTGCATCGGCAGCAGACCTTGAGGACGCCAGATCATCATCAGCACCATCAGCGCACCGAACATCAACATGCGGTACTCGCTGAACTCACGCATCATTTCCGGCAACAGGATCATCACGATCGCCGCCAGAATCACACCCAGTTGCGAGCCCATGCCACCCAATACGACGATGGCGAGGATGATCGCCGACTCGATGAAGGTGAACGACTCGGGCGTCACCAGACCCTGACGCGCGGCGAAGAAGCTGCCGGCGAAACCGGCGAACGCAGCACCCAGGGTGAAGGCGGAGAGCTTGATCACGGTCGGGTTCAGGCCCAACGCGCGGCAGGCGATTTCGTCTTCACGCAGTGCTTCCCACGCACGGCCGATCGGCATGCGCAGCAGACGGTTGATCACGAACAGCGCGGCCAGTGCGAGCAACAGCGCAACCAGGTAAAGGAAGATCACCTTGTTGATCGAGTTGTATTGCAGGCCGAAATACTCGTGGAACGTCTGCAGGCCTTCGGCGGCCTTGCGCTCGAAGGTCAGGCCGAAGAACGTCGGTTTCTCGATGTTGCTGATGCCGTTCGGGCCACCGGTGATGTCGGTCAGGTTACGCAGGAACAGACGGATGATTTCGCCGAAACCCAAGGTCACGATCGCCAGATAGTCGCCACGCAGACGCAACACCGGGAAGCCCAGCAGGAAGCCGAACGTCGCCGCCATCAGGCCGGCAATCGGCAGGCAGATCCAGAAACTCAAGCCGTAGTAATGCGACAGCAGCGCGTAGCTGTAGGCGCCGACGGCGTAGAAACCGACGTAACCCAGATCAAGCAGACCGGCCAGACCGACAACGATGTTCAGGCCCAGGCCGAGCATCACGTAGATCAGGATCAGCGTTGCGATATCCACCGCGCCACGGGAGCCGAAGAACGGCCAGACCAGGGCGATCAGAATCAGCGCAATGATGAAATAGCGCTGGGTGGTTGGCAGGGTCAGGAAGTTGCTGGCCTTGGCCGGGATCAGCGGCATGCCCGGCGAGGAGCGCCAGGCCTTGCTGATCTGCTGGTTGAACAGCACGCGCAAGAACATCAGCACCGAGCAGATCGCGATGGTCGCGAGTACCGCAGGGCTGGTGTTGTGCACTTCCAGATTGATGCCGACGATGGTCAGTTTCAGACCCAATACCGGGTAGGCCACGGCCCACACCAGCAAGGCACTGAACAATGCCTGTTTAAGATTTCTAGTCATACTTTCTCAACCTCCGGACGGCCCAGAATGCCGGTCGGACGGAACAACAGCACCAGAACCAGCAGGCCGAACGCAACGACGTCCTTGTACTGGTCGCCGAAGATATCGGCACCGAACGCTTCCGCTACACCGAGCACCAGACCGCCGAGCATGGCCCCGGGGATGCTGCCGATGCCGCCCAGTACCGCAGCGGTGAAGGCCTTGAGGCCGACGAGGAAACCGGCGTTCGGGTTGATCACGCCGTATTGCATGCTCAGCAGGACTGCTGCAACAGCTGCCAGCGCAGCACCGATGACGAAGGTCAGGGCGATGATGTTGTTGGTGTTGATGCCGAGCAGGTTGGCCATCTTGATGTCCTCGGCACAGGCGCGGCAGGCGCGGCCCAGGCGGGAACGGGAGATGAACAGGGTCAGGCCGAGCATGGCGATCAGGGTCACCACGAACACCACGATCTGCATGTAGGAAATCAGCACTTCTTGTGCGCCACCCGGACCGAAGGCGAAGTTGCCCGGGATCAGGTTGGGGATAGCTTTGTCCTTGGAGTCTTGCGCCAGCAGAACGGTGTTCTGCAGGAAGATCGACATACCGATGGCAGAAATCAGCGGGATCAGACGGTTGCTGCCGCGCAGGGGGCGGTAGGCGATCCGTTCGATGCTGTAACCGTAGGAACTGGTGACGACGATGCTGGCGATGAACGCCGCGGTCATCAACAGCGGGACACTGTCGAGTCCCATCATGGTCAGCCCGGCGATGGCGATGAAGGCCACGTAGGAACCGATCATGTACACCTCGCCGTGGGCGAAGTTGATCATTCCAATGATGCCGTAGACCATCGTGTAGCCGATGGCGATCAGGGCATACATGCTGCCAACGTTGAGGCCGTTAACCAGCTGTTGGAAGAAGTGATAGAGGTCAGGCATTACAGCGCTCCTAAAAACCTGTACGCATTTCACTGGTGGAGTCATTTTCCCGCCCGGCCCCGTGGATCTCTATCCACTTCGAATCCGGGTTTTGCCAGCGAACCGCTGATGACGGTTTTGAGATTTTCAGGTGGGTCGACTGGCGGATCACGCCAGCGCGGCCCATACATTCGCAAAACAAAGCCCACGGCACGCCGTGGGCTTTATTGGCAGTCAGTCGGGCAAGGCCTTACTGAGGCGAAACTTCGGTTTTAGGTTTGCCGTTGTGCCACTCGTACACGACAAATTTGAAGTCCTTCAGGTCGCCCTTGTCGTCGAAGCTCAGGTCGCCGGTCGGGGTCTTGAACGAACCGGCGTGGATGGCTTCAGCCACTTTGGTCGCGTCTTCGGACTTGGCCGCCTTGATGCCTTCGGCAATCACGGTCACTGCCGAGTAGGACGGGAACACGAACGGACCGCTCGGATCTTCCTTCTTGGCTTTGAACGCGTCAGCCAGGGCAACGTTGGCCGGATCCTGGTCGAAGGATTTCGGCAGGGTCACCAGCAGGCCTTCGGACGCGTCCTTGGCGATCTGGGTGATCGAGTCGTTACCCACGCCTTCCGGACCCATGAAGCGGGCTTTCAGGCCTTTTTCCTGAGCCTGACGCAGGATCAGACCCAGCTCCGGGTGGTAGCCGCCGTAGTAGACGAAGTCGACGTTGGCTTGCTTGAGCTTGGCGATGATTGCAGAGAAGTCCTTGTCGCCAGCGTTGACGCCTTCGAAGACGGCAACCTTGGTGCCTTTCTTCTCGAGGGTCGATTTCACGGCGGTGGCGATGCCTTCACCGTACTGCTGTTTGTCGTGCAGCACGCCAACCACTTTCGGTTTCACGTGATCGGCGATGTAGTTGCCGGCGGCAGGGCCCTGGGCGCTGTCGAGACCGATGGTGCGGAAGATCATTTTGTAGCCACGGGCGGTGATGTCCGGGCTGGTGGCAGCCGGGGTGATCATGATCACGCCTTCGTCTTCGTAGATGTCCGAAGCTGGCTGGGTGGAGCTGGAGCACAGGTGACCGACCACGAACTTGACGCCGTCGTTGACGACCTTGTTCGCTACCGCTACCGCTTGTTTCGGATCGCAGGCATCGTCGTATTCAACGGCTTCGAGTTTCTTGCCGTCGACGCCGCCCTTGGCGTTGATCTGCTCGATGGCCATTTTCGCGCCACTGAACTGCATGTCGCCGTACTGGGCTACTGGACCGGTTTTAGGACCGGCGATACCGATTTTGATGGTGTCAGCTGCGAACGAATGGCTGGCAACCCCGGCCAGAACCATAGCGGCAAACAGTTTGGAAATCTGCTTAGTAGCCTTAGTCATAGTGCTCCACTCTTACTGTTGTATTTTTTAGAGTTCTGGCGCCGTAGCAGCAGAACCGGGTCAGATATCTTTGCGATACCCTCCGGAAAATGCCCCGGCAACTGTACCGGTACAGTGTAGAGCGCCGCTTGATCAACTGGGAAGCGGGCGCCACGGGGCAAAACTTGGGGGTGTCGCATTTTTGAATGAAAGAGACAGAATTGCGGCGGGGCAATCGGGGGCATATATCCCAAAAGGCAGCATTCCCTGGCGTTCCTGCTCTTTTCGTTCGGTGCAGCGATTTGCAACCGGGTTTTTCTGCCGGACCACCGACGTTATCATTCGCGTCGATTTCTTTTCCGGACAGCTCCCATGAATCAAGAACCTAGCACCCTCTATGCCAAGCTGCTTGGTGAAACGGCATCTATTACCTGGAAAGAGCTGGAGCCGTTCTTCGCCAAGGGTGCCCTATTGTGGGTCGACCCTGACCTGGATTTGATCGCCGCCGCCGAGGCCGTGGCCTCGGATGAAGGCGAGAAAGTCGCGGCCTGGCTGGCCGACGACAAGGTCGCCAAGCTGTCTGAAACGCGGGCGCTGGATATTTTCGAGCGAGATCCACAGCTGTGGGCAGTGGTGGTTTCGCCGTGGATTCTGATCCAGGAAAGGGCGGCCGTTTAATTGCTCGCACTCTTTTGGTGCCTCGATTGCCGCGCCGCAAGTGTGTAGCGGAGTAGCGTGATGGCACCTTGCCGTGGAGAAATGCCACGCCTCACGGTGACGTAAACGTAACGGGAACAGTTTCTAGAGCGGCCTGAGGGTCGCTTAATTGTTTCTGGATGTTCGTAAAGCTGAATTTGTCGGTGAAGTCGAGGGCGCCTTCGCGAGCAGGCTCGCTCCCACCTTGGAATGCACTTTCCTGTGGGAGCGAGCCTGCTCGCGAATGGGGCGACTCGGTACTGGATTAGACCGAGTAAGTCTTCCCGGTATGGTTATTCAGCGAAATCACCTTGGTCTTGCCAATCCGGTGGCGGTAGATCTCGCGCAGGTACTTGATCGACTTCTTCACGCAATCGCGCGACAGGCGAATGTCATTGATCGAGACGAACTTGTCCTTGTCGTTGATCAGCTCGCGGTATTTCTTCTCGTACATCGGTTTGATCGCGTACCAGTTGGTGTCGAGGATCTTCGCAGGGTTTTCGAATTCGTTCAGCAATTCGTCGATGCGGTCTTCGTCGAATTCTTCCTGAACAATGAAGTCGAGAATCGAGTTATCCAGCGTCTCGTCGAAACGGTACGGATTCTTCGCAAAGCAGCGCTTGATGAACGCCACGATCAGCGTGAGGAAGTCGTCCGACAGGCACGGGCTCTTGGCGATCAGGGTCGTCAGCGACAGGTTGGCCGAAGCGCCGATCACCAGCGCGTAGCGCTTGAGCGTGGTGTTGGGGAACAGGCTGTTGAGGTGGGTCTTCAACCGGTTCAGGTCCATGTACGACAGTTTGTAGTCTTTCGGCAGCGAGACGATCGAGACCACCGACGAGCAATTCTTGAAGAAGTGCAGGTCGTGCAGCGCGGCGGCGTCGTAGCCGGAATTCTTGTACTGCTCAAGCGAAGCGCGATAACGCTTGGATTCGATCGGCAGCAGGCTGATGCCTTCGATGGCCTGAGTGACCTTGTTGAAGTGCGGCAGGTCGATCGAACGGAAGAACAGGTCGTCGATGTTCAGGCGCTGCGGCTCTTTATCGAAGACCTTGAACTTGTCGCTGCTCGGCGGCGGGGTTTCCGGCACCACCGATTCGGCGTAGGCAATCGCCACCGGCCCGGCCAGACTCATGAACAGGTCGTTGGCGTCCAGGCGGATGGTTTCGCCGATGTCGATGCCGGCGCGGCGGAAGTAGTTCTGGTCGTAGTCAGTGGTGACTGCCTGCGCCGTCAGAATGTTGAAGATCTGCTGCGAGATGTATTGGTTGGCGTGCTTCTCCATGGCATTGACATCAATGTTCTGGATATTGCCGTCATCGCTTTCTTCGGCGTAACGCATGATGTCGTTGGAGATCAACATCATCGCGTTCCACGGGCGGATACGCCCCATCACGCTGGCTTCGCTGCTGTCTTCGTTGGCGAAGTTGTAGGAGAAATCCCATTCCTCCGACAGGTATTTGCACAGCAGGCGCCCGGCGTTGATGTGCAGCGCCTCGGACATTTCGCTGCGGTGGTCGGAAATGTTCGGCAGCACGCAGATGCCGCTGGTGAAGATCGGCTCGAACACAAACGAATGACCGCTCTTGCCGTCATGCTCATCCATCGGCTTGGTATCAAAGGTCTTGTTCATGTACGAGTGCTGCTGCGCCAGACCGAACTCCGAGGCCATGCCCGAACCGGTACCGCCGCCGGCACTGAAGATCGAGAAATACAGGCGCGACTGGTTGGCCTTGATCCCGCAGCTGTCGATCAGGTACGAGTGGATCATTTTCCAGTCGGGGCTGGAGAAGCGCTGGGTGTCCTTGTTGAGGATGATCTTCGCCAGGTACTGGCCGAGGATCGGCGCGTTACCGGCGCCACCGGCGTGGACTTCGGACAAGTCCATGATCTTCATTTTGCTGTAGTCGCGCAGGAAGCCGCTTTTCTCGCCCTTGCGCGAGAAACGGATGCGCCCGGCAATATCCTTGTCGAGGTCGCCAAGCATCACCAGCGGTTCGACCAGAAACACCGGTTTGGTCGATTTGCTGGTACCGATGCGCAGGTTGTTCTTGATCCACTGCGCCGGGCTGTAGCCCTTGTCGGCCAGACGCCGGTCGGTCGGGCGGTCTTCGTTGTTGAATTCGTTGAGGTAGAACTTACGCGCGTTGTACACCAGCTCCGCCACGTCGAGGGCGATGTTGGAGCCGCAGCGACCGAGGCCGATCAGGCACACCGAGGGGAATTCCTGGTCGTTGTGCTGCTCGTTGTCGCCTTCCTGATGCGCCGGGCGCGGGAACACCGAATCGCGCAGGCCGTCGAGGTTATCGAGGATGCGGTCAGTGTTGGTTTCGGTGAAGTACAGGTATTGCTGGGTCGACAGCGGGCGCGAAGGCGGCGCGGGTTTCGATAATGACGCGCTGTTCGCAGCGGGGCTCAGGGTCAGATCGGCTGTTGCACTGGCGGGGTTGTTTTTGAAGGTCATGGTGCGCCATTTACCTGGACTGGGTTGGCCCGCCGAACATTGCCGGCGTACCTCACGGAATAAGATCTCGCGTCTTGTGTGCGCGAATACGGCCCGGGCGTCGTAGTGCTGGCTGGTCTGATCGCCGGGCGGAATCCTTTCCTGATCGTTGATGAATCGGCCATGATTCGGTGTTCTTTAATCGAAAAGAGGCGAAATGATGTCAACGCTACCTTCGTTGGGGTTTGCCGGAATCGGCCTGATGGGTCTGCCGATGTGCCAGCGTCTGCTGGCGGCGGGTCACCCGCTGACGGTGTGGAACCGCAACCCGGACAAGTGCGCGCCACTGGTTGCGGCCGGCGCCCGACAAGTGACGAGCCCCGCCGAACTGTGCGCACACGCCGACATCGTCATGCTGTGCCTGGCCGACACTGCCGTGGTGCGTGAGGTGGTGTTTGGCGCTGGCGGCGTTGCCGAAGGTGCGAAGAACGGCCAGCTATTGGTGGATTTCTCCAGTCTTGAACCGACCGCGACTCGCGAGATGGCCGCAGAGCTGGCCGAGAAAAGCGGCATGGGCTGGCTTGACTCCCCGGTGTCCGGCGGCGTAGTCGGCGCCGAGGCCGGCAGCCTGGCGATCATGGTCGGCGGCGAAGCGGCAGATCTTCAGCGCGTACGCCCGGTGCTGCTCACTCTCGGCCAGCGCGTCACGCACATGGGCGGCATCGGTGCGGGGCAAGTGACCAAGGCGTGCAACCAGATGATTGTCGCCTGCAATGCGCTGGTGATTGCCGAGGTGGTGGCATTGGCCGAGCAGGCCGGGGTTGATGCCAGTCTGATCGCCGAGGCGTTGGCCGGTGGTTTTGCAGATTCCAAGCCTTTGCAGATCCTTGCCCCGCAAATGGCCGAGAGCCGTTTCGAGCCGATCAAGTGGCACGTGCGCACGCTGCTCAAGGATCTCGACACGGCGGTGAAATTTTCCCGCGAGCAGGGCTCGGCGACGCCAATCAGCGGATTGGCCGCACAATTGATGCGCCTGCATGGGGCGCAAGGCTTTTTAGCGAAGGATCCAGCGACGCTGGTGCAAATGTATCGCGCGCCAGACTCAGCGGATTGACCCCGAGGACGGGTTTGCGCTGGTTGATTTCATCGAGCACCGCGCGTAATTCGTCCAGCGGCACCGGGCGGCTGAGCAGATAACCCTGAATGAAGTCGCAGCCCGAACGCTCGAGAAACTCGTATTGTTCAAGACTCTCGACGCCCTCGGTGACCACCTGCAGATGCAGGGTGTGGGCCATGACGATGATCGCCTGGACGATCTCCATGTCCGCCGTGGCGGTGGGGATGTCGAGGATGAACGAGCGGTCGATCTTCAGGGTGTTCAGCGGCAGGCGCTTGAGGTAGGCCAGCGACGAGTAGCCGGTGCCGAAATCATCGATCGACAGCGACACACCGAGGGCGCGGATCTGCCGCAACAGCACCAGAGTGTTGGCGATGTTGCCCATCAAGGCGTTTTCGGTGACCTCCAGTTCCAGGCGTTCCGGGGCAACGCCCGCCGTGTGCAAGGCGTGCTCGATCTCCTCGGCCAGCTCTTCGCGCGCCAGATTCAGCGGCGAGCAGTTCCAGGCGATTTTCAATTCGGCACAACCATGCCGCGACAGCTCGCCAAGATCCCTGCAGGCGCGGCGCAGCACCCAATTGTCCAGTTCGGCGATCAAACCGTTGTTTTCGGCGATACCGATGAAGCGATCCGGTGTAAGCAAACCGTGAACCGGATGCTGCCAGCGAATCAGTGCTTCGAGCTTGGTCACGCGCCCGGTTTTCAGTTCGAAGATCGGCTGATAGTAGAGCATCAGCGCGTGGTCTTGCCGTAGCGCACTGCGCAGTTCTTCTTCCAGTTGCAGCTCGAAACTGGCGCGGGTCTTCAGGCTGGAATTGAAGAAGTGCAGACCGTTGCGCCCGGCGCCCTTGGATTGGTACAAGGCCAGGTCGGCGTGCTTGAGCAGCTCTTCGCAAGTGGTGCCGTCTTCGGGAAACAGGCTGATGCCGATGCTGGTGGTCATCACCATGCGCCGGCCGGCCAGTTCGATCGGCTCTTTCATCTTGTGCATGATGCGCTGCGCCATGCCGCGCGCCTCTTCACGATCGCGCAGGCTGATAAGGATGCAGAACTCGTCGCCGCCGAACCGCGCGACCACGTCTTCATGGCTGCGCACCGAACTCTTGATGTGCTGGGCGATGACTTTGAGCAGCGCATCGCCGGCATCATGGCCGAGGCTGTCGTTGATGCGCTTGAAGTGGTCGATGTCGAGAAACATCACCGCGAGCATCCCGCCCTCGCTGGTTTTCTGGCTGAGCTTCTCGGCGAACAGCTGGTTGAAGCCACGGCGGTTGGTCAGGTTGGTCAGCGCGTCGTAATTGGCCGCTTGTTGCAAGGACATGCGCGCCTGATCGAGCTGACTGAGCAGGGCGTTGACCCGGCGCAGATCGTTTTCCTTGTTCTGCAGTTTCTTGTCGGCGAGGGCGGCGCTGATCGCACTGCCGAGGATCAGCAGGATGATCAGCGCTACGGTCAGGCCCAGTTGCAGATGCCCGGTGTCGCCGCCGCTTGCTGCCAGAGCGCCTTCGGGAAGCACCAGGTCCAGCGCAGCCATACCAGTGAAGTGCATGCTGATGATGCCGGCACCGAGAATCAGCGCAGCGCTGTACTTGAGCAATTGATGCGCCACGCCGCTGCCTTCGCTCAGATAGCGCGCCACCCACAGCGCGGCGAAACTGGCGCCGATGGCAATCAGCACCGACAACGCGAAGAGCCCCGGCTGATAGTAGGCGGTGGCGCTCGACTTCATCGCCGCCATGCCGACGTAATGCATGCCCGCGATGCCCAAGCCAATGACACACGCGGTTTTCAGGCAATGCAACGCGCTCGGCTGCACCTCACTGAGAGTGTGCATGGCCAGCCACGAGGCGAGCAGGGCGATCAGTAACGAGAAGAGGGTGACGCCGAGGTCGTACTGAATGTCGATCGGTGTCTGGAAAGCCAGCATGCTGATGAAGTGCATGGCCCAGATGCCGCCGGCCAGGCAGGTCGCGCCGATCCAGCGCCAGATTCGCCGCGACCCTGGATCTTCGGCATGCACGACGCGCTCGGCCATATCGAGCGTGGCGAAACTGGCCGCGCAGGCGACCAGATAGGCTACAAGCACCAGCAAGGGATTGTGACTGCAATCGAGGAGAATCTGCCCGCTCGCCGGCAGCTCGGCAACAAACTGCAAACCAAGCCACTCCATAGCGTGCCCCGTCTCGGATTCATAAGGCCGTGCGTCAGTCAGCGCAGGCGAATGGGAGGAGTATAGAGGCGGTTTTCAGGCTCGAAGGCGTAGTGGCATATTGGTGGTAATGATTTTGCCATTAGCCTCATAGCGATTCGCGCTAAGGCTCAGGCAATGCGCTCCAGCGGCAGGTCGTTCCAGTGTGGCGGCAAGGGTGGCAAGCCGTGGGCGGCGCGGGCCTTGTCGCAGTCGGGATTGTGCTCGCCGTTTTCCCATGACGCCTCGAACTCGCGGCAGGTGCTCGAGCGCTTGTCGTAGATCGTGCAGGCCACAGCGCTGCCGACCTCACCCGCCAGAGACGTGCAACGTGTGGGCTTGCGATCGGTGCCGATCATCGCTACCCGGCTCGGAGTGATCTGCGCGACCAGTTCATCGGGCACCGTCCCGCCAGCGGATGAGCACTCACCCCAGAAAAAAGACACGCGAAAATGGGAACAGCAGGCACCGCAATTCAGACACGGACTGGCTTCGGACATGGGCGGAGGTATCAAAGGGATTGATCGGAAGATCCGGACGGATCCGGCGGCCATTCTAGGCTTTGCCATGGCGTTGGGAAGGGGGGCGCGAAACTATTTTTTTGTCGCCGGATTTTGCCGCGAAAGCCCCGTATGGCGGGGGATTCCAGAGTTATCAAGGGCTTACGTTTCGTTACAGTGCGATGGTTCGATATCAGGCTGACGAATGATGACAGACAGCCCCCGCGCGGCTGACTAGATTGCAGGTTCCGGGCTCGACGCGCTGGCAGTGAAGCCCTCATAACAATAAAGAGACGGACCCATGCAGAACTCGACCCAAGCGGCGAATGCCTGGCGCATTCTGTTCCTGCTGTTCCTCGCCAACCTGTTCAATTTCTTCGACCGCACCATCCCGGCGATCATCATCGAACCGATCCGCATGGAATGGCACCTCAGCGACTTTCAGCTGGGCATCATCGGCACTGCGTTCACCATCGTTTACGCCATTGCCGGCCTGCCACTGGGGCGCATGGCCGACACCGGTTCACGCAGCAAGCTGATGGGCTGGGGCCTGGCGACCTGGAGTGCGCTGACTGCGGTCAACGGCATGGTCGGCAGTTTCTGGAGTTTCCTCATCGTGCGCATGGGCATCGGCATCGGCGAAGCCAGTTACGCACCAGCGGCCAACTCGCTGATCGGCGATCTGTTTCCGGCACACCGTCGGGCGCGGGCGATGGGTATTTTCATGCTTGGCCTGCCGCTGGGGCTGCTGCTGGCGTTCTTCACCATCGGCGCGATGGTCAAGGCGTTCGACAGCTGGCGCGCGCCGTTCTTCATTGCCGCCGTGCCGGGGCTGATCCTCGCGATCTTCATGTTCTTTATCAAAGAGCCCAAGCGCGGTGCCGCGGAATCCGTGCAGGTCTCGCAAGAGAAAGTCGACAAGCCGATCCGCCGCGTCCTCGCCGTGCCGACCTTCCTCTGGCTGGTGATGGCCGGGCTGTGCTTCAACTTCGCGACCTATGCCTGCAACTCGTTCCTGGTGCCGATGCTGCAGCGCTATTTCCTCATGCCGTTGCAGGAGGCGGCGGTGGCCACGGGCGTGATCGTCGGCGTCACCGGACTGGTCGGGCTGACTCTCGGCGGCTGGATCGCCGACAAGATTCATCAGCGTTTCGCCAGTGGGCGGCTGCTGTTTGCCGCGTTCAGTCTGATCATTTCGACCCTGTGCACAGCGTGGGCGCTGCATGCCGGGCGCATCGAGATCGGTGTGTTCGTCGCGGTGTTCAGCGTCGGCTGGCTGTTCGCCTACAACTTCTATACCTGCGTGTACACGGCGATTCAGGACGTCGTCGAACCACGCCTGCGGGCCACGGCGATGGCGTTGTTCTTCGCCGGTCTGTATCTGCTCGGCGGCGGCTTGGGGCCAGTGGTCGTCGGTGGGCTGTCGGATCACTTCGCGCACACGGCGATGCTGGCGGCGGGGGCTGAGCAGATGACCGAAGCGTTCAAGGCTGTCGGCCTGCACGACGCGATGTACCTGATCCCGGTGGCGCTGTTCCTGACCATGGTCTTTCTGTTTCTGGCATCGCGGTGTTTTGTTCGCGATGCGCAGCGGATGAAGGAGGGGTTGGTGGCGGTGGTTGAGCCAGAAATTTCTGCGGCGACTGCTTAAGATCAAAAGATCGCAGCCTTCGGCAGCTCCTACAGGAGGAACGCATTCTCCCTGTAGGAGCTGCCGAAGGCTGCGATCTTTTGCTTTTTGCTTCTGAAATAAAAAAGGCCCGCATCACTGCGGGCCTCTTGGTTTTCAGCGGTGGAGCAGGGCGGTTTAACCCGCTACCAGCACCCGAATCGCTTCCAGGCGCAACGCCGCTTTGTCGAGCATCGCCAGACCCTGCTCACGCTGAGTGCGCAACGCCTCCAGTTCGCTGTCGCGCACGGTCGGGTTGACCGCTTGCAACGCGGTCAGGCGCGCCAGTTCTTCGTCGGTATCGGCGGCCAGGCGGCGGCGCGCTTCGGCCACACGCTCGGCGTGACGCGGGGCGATCTTTTCTTCGCCGGCGTTGATCCGTGGCGTCAGCTGATCGCGCTGGGCCTGGATGAACTTGTTGGCGCTGGCCCGTGGCACGCTTTCCAGCTGATCGTTGAGGGTTTCGAACGACACCCGTGGTGACAAGTCGTTGCCATTGGCATCGAGCAGGCAACGCAGCGCCGCCGGTGGCAGGTAGCGACCCAGTTGCAGCGAGCGCGGTGCGACCACTTCGCTGACGTAGAGCAATTCGAGCAACACGGTGCCCGGCTTCAACGCCTTGTTCTTGATCAGCGCGACGGCGGTGTTGCCCATCGAACCGGACAGCACCAGATCCATGCCGCCCTGCACCATCGGGTGTTCCCAGGTGATGAACTGCATGTCTTCGCGCGACAGCGCCTGATTGCGGTCGTAGGTGATGGTCACGCCTTCGTCGTCGCCCAGCGGGAAACTGGCGTCGAGCATCTTCTCGCTCGGCTTGAGGATCAGGGCGTTTTCCGAGTGGTCTTCGCTGTCTATGCCGAACGCGTCGAACAGGGTTTCCATGTAGATCGGCAGGGCGAACTGATCGTCCTGCTCAAGGATCGCTTCTACCAGCGCTTCACCCTCGCCAGCGCCACCGGAGTTGAGTTCCAGCAGACGGTCGCGACCGGTGTGCAGCTCGGCTTCGAGACGTTCACGCTCGGCGCGTGCTTCGTCGATCAGCGCTTGCCATTCGCCGTCATCGGCTTCTTCAAGTAGCGGCAGCAGGCGCGGGCCGAACTGGTGCTGCAAGGCGTTGCCGGTCGGGCAGGTGTTGAGGAAAGCATTAAGTGCTTCGTGGTACCACTGGAACAGACGCTGTTGCGGGCTGGTTTCCAGGTACGGCACGTGCAATTCGATGATGTGCTTCTGGCCGATCCGGTCAAGACGACCGATACGCTGCTCGAGCAGGTCCGGGTGCGACGGCAGATCGAACAGCACCAGGTGGTGAGCGAACTGGAAGTTGCGACCCTCACTGCCGATCTCCGAGCAGATCAGCACCTGCGCGCCGAATTCTTCATCAGCGAAGTAGGCGGCGGCGCGGTCACGCTCAAGGATGTTCATGCCTTCGTGGAACACCGTGGCCGGGATGCCGGAGCGCACGCGCAGGGCGTCTTCCAGGTCCATCGCGGTTTCGGCGTGGGCGCAGATCACCAGCACTTTGGTGCGCTTGAGCATTTTCAGCTGATCGATCAGCCACTCCACGCGCGGATCGAATTTCCACCAGCGCTCTTCTTCACTGGTTTCCGGCTGGGCCTGGAAGCTGACTTCCGGGTACAGCTCGGCGTGTTCGCCCAGCGGCAGTTCGAGGTATTCGTCGGGGCACGGTAGCGGATACGGATGCAGTTTGCGCTCCGGGAAACCCTGCACAGCGGCGCGGGTATTACGGAACAGCACGCGGCCGGTGCCGTGGCGATCGAGCAGTTCACGCACGAGGCGGGCGCTGGCTTCAGTATCACCATCGTTGACGGCGGTGAGCAGGGCTTCGCCTTCGTTGCCGAGGAAACCGTGAATGGTCTTGTGCGCCTCGGCGGAGAGACGGCCCTTGTCGAGCAGTTCCTGCACAGCTTCGGCGACCGGGCGATAGTTGTCGCTCTCGGCGCGGAACGCGGCCAGGTTGTGGAAACGGTTCGGGTCGAGCAGGCGCAGACGGGCGAAGTGGCTGTCCTGACCGAGTTGTTCCGGGGTGGCGGTGAGCAGCAGCACGCCGGGGATGACTTCGGCCAGTTGCTCGACCAGCGAATATTCCGCACTGGCTTTGTCTTCATGCCAGACCAGGTGGTGCGCTTCGTCGACCACCATCAGGTCCCAACCGGCGGCGAACAAGGCGTCCTGGGCTTTCTCGTCGTCGACCAGCCACTCCAGCGCGACCAGCGCCAATTGGGTGTCTTCGAATGGGTTGGTGGCATCGCTTTCGATGAAACGTTCTTCGTCGAACAGCGCGACCTGCAGGTTGAAGCGGCGGCGCATTTCCACCAGCCATTGGTGCTGAAGGTTTTCCGGCACCAGGATCAGCACGCGGTTGGCGCGCCCCGAAAGCAGTTGGCGATGGATGACCAGACCGGCTTCGATGGTTTTACCCAGACCCACTTCGTCCGCCAGCAATACGCGCGGGGCGATACGGTCGGCGACTTCGCGGGCGATGTGCAACTGGTGCGCGATCGGTTGCGCACGCACGCCACCCAGGCCCCACAGCGAGGACTGCAACTGGCGGCTGGTGTGTTCAAGGGTGTTGTAGCGCAGGGAGAACCACGGCAGCGGGTCGATCTGCCCGGCGAACAGACGATCACTGGCGAGGCGGAACTGAATGAAGTTCGACAGCTGGGTTTCCGGCAGGGTGACGACTTCGTTCTGCCCGTTGAGGCCGTGATAGACCATCAGCCCGTCGACGTCGTCGACCTGCTGCACGGTCATCTTCCAGCCTTCGAAATGGGTGATGGAGTCGCCCGGCGAGAACCGCACGCGGGTCAGGGGCGCATTCCGTAGCGCGTACTGGCGGGTTTCGCCAGTGGCCGGGTAAAGCACGGTCAGCAAGCGGCCGTCCTGTGCCAGAACGGTGCCTAAACCAAGCTCTGCTTCGCTGTCACTGATCCAGCGTTGCCCCGGTTGATACTGCTGCGCCATGCTGCCTGACTCCCACCTTGAAAAAGCGGGCTATCTTAACGGAATGCGACCCTGAGGCCAAAGAAATACTGGGGTAGGAGCTGCCGCAGGCTGCGATCTTTTGATCTGTGGGAACACTTGGGTTTTGCGTTGTCCCATAAGAGATCGCAGCCTTCGGCAGCTCCAACAGGTGCCAAGCGCATCACAAGTTTGCGACAGGCGGCTCAAGGCGCCTGCGCCCCAGCCGATAGCCTGCAGACAGGAGACCTTTATATGTTGCCACCGATGCTCCCCTTGAGCGCCGTGCCGATCACTTCCCAGCAGGATCCGATCCGCCAGCGGCCGGACATCCCGCCAGTGGTGCCGGTGCAGGAAAGCTCCAACGAAAGCACGATCGATCTGCAGAAGCGTGATCCGGAAGAGGATCGTCTGCTGGCGCGCGAAGAACAGCGTCGTCAACAGGAACGTGACCGCCGACGCCGCGAGGCGGATGAAGATCCTGAAGAGCATCTGGCCGTGCCGGGTACCGAGTTGAACGCCGACAACACCGTGCCGGTGGTGCCGCTGATAGACGATCAGCCGCGTCAGGGGCTGTGGGTCGATATCGAGATTTGAGTAGTGACTGGTCAGCGCCTGCGCCAAGCGGCATGATTGGCGCAATCCTGCCGGTGACGGCAGCTGTGATCTCTCTGCGATGTGCCGGACGCCATGAGCCAAGACGACAAACTGATCGACCTCAGCACTGAACGCGCCAAGCGTGTGCATGACCTCAACGAGAAGCGCCTGAACGAAGTGCGCCAGGCTTTCGAGCAGGTGATGCCGTTGGGAAAAGCCAAGAAAAAATCGAAGAACAAGCCGAAAAAGCGTTGATCTCCCGCTGCATTCGTTGATGCACGTCAGTTATTTCCCCTCCTTTATTTCTCAACGTTGCGGATATTGATCCTGGTCAATATGTGCGCCTGTGTGTTTGTTAATTTGAATCCATCGCAGCAAAGCAAAGCAGGGCCGGGAGGTCAGTCATGTTTTTCGATAACGTGGTGTTTGCCGGGGTTCTCACGGTGGGGCTCATGGTGCTGTTTTTTGCAGGGTTTGGATTTTTTATCTGGAAGGATGCGCACAAGCGGCGCAAGTGAGTTCTTCTGGATTGATGGGCACGCAAGGCATTTTGGGGCGACTTCGGTTGCCCCTTTTTTTTTGTGCCTTGGCGGCCTGTGGGCCGACCAGGCTGTTGGGGTTTTGGGTGAATATCCGTTGCTTCGGGTGTTGCTGATTACGGTTCCGCC
>NZ_RAZO01000218.1:0-21481 GCF_004307535.1 Pseudomonas sp. Sample_9 | reverse complement strand
CAGGCTCGCTCCCACAGGTTTTCGCGGCGTGTGCCAAATCCCGGCGACATGCAAAATCCAGTGTGGGAGCGAGCTTGCTCGCGAAGAGGGCTGCACATTCAACATCTTCATTGCCTGACCCAATGCATTCGCGAGCAAGCTCGCTCCCACAGGTTTTCGCGGCGAATGCAAAAACCCGGCAACACACAAAACCCGATGTGGGAGCGAGCCTGCTCGCGATGGCGGCGGCACATTCAACATCTTCATTGCCTGACCCAATGCATTCGCGAGCAGGCTCGCTCCCACAGGAGATCTGTGTTGATTGGTGGGATTGGAGATCAGCAGGCCACTCAACATTCAGTCAGGGGATTTTTCCTCTTCAGGCAGTTGGGCAAACCACTGCGCATACGGTGTGTTGCTCACCTTGAAGCGGTTGTAATCCGGGCTGCCGTCATCCCACCACACCGGCCCGCGCTCACCCAGCGCGACTTTGGCGTCGTTGACGCGAGCTCTCGCTGACTTCAACGCCTGTGCATCCTCCGCTCGTTTCGCCTCTTTGACCGCACGCCGCGCTGACATGAGTTCGGCTACAAATTCCTCACGCTCGGCGGCTGGCAGTGATGGATTGCTGCAACGCCATAGTTGTTGCTTGACCACAAAATAGCGGCCATCGGGGGTGGTGGGGTACATGGGCGATATCCTGCGTGATCCGGTCTCAGACCGGGTAGGACAACTCGCCGATGAGTTTATCCAGCGTAATCGGATAATCGCGCACCCGTACGCCACAGGCGTTATAGATCGCGTTGGCGATGGCCGCCGCCGCGCCGCTGATACCCAGCTCACCGACGCCTTTGGCCTTCAGCGGGGTGGCATACGGGTCGACTTCATCGAGAAATACTACTTCCTGATGGGGAATGTCGGCGTGCACCGGCACCTCGTATCCGGCCAGATCGTGATTGACGAAAAAGCCGATTCGATGATCCACCGCCAGCTCTTCCATTAATGCCGCGCCGGCGCCCATGGTCATGCCGCCGATGATCTGGCTGCGCGCAGTTTTCGGGTTGAGGATGCGCCCGGCGGCGCACACGGCCAGTTGCCGACGCAGGCGAATTTCGCCGGTCGCCGCATTGACCGCGACCTCGGCGAAATGCGCGCCGAAGGTCTGCTGGGCGAAGCGCTGGGCAAGGTCGCCGTATTCCATGCGGTCCTCGCCCGTCAGCTCGCCATTGGCTGCGGCCTGAGCCAAGGCAACCTGCTGCGAGCCTGCGCGAATTTGCCCGTCGACAAACTCCGCTTGCTGCGGGTCAATCCCGACGGCGTGAGCGGCGGCTTCACGCAGTTTCAGGCACGCGGCATACACCCCGGCAGTGGAGGAGGCGGCGCCCCACTGGCCGCCGGAGCCCGACGATTCCGGAAACCGCGAATCGCCCAAGTGCACCACGACACGGTCCAGCGGCACGCCCATCATTTCGGCAGCGGTCTGGGCGATGATGGTGTAACTGCCGGTGCCGATGTCGGTCATGTCGGTTTCCACGGTGATGACGCCTTGACGATCGAGTCGCACCCGCGCCGCCGAAGCGGTCGTCGGTGCGCCGCGAATCGCCGAGGCCAGCCCGATGCCGATCAGCCAACCGCCCTCACGACGCTGAGCGGGTTGAGGGTTGCGCTGACGCCAGCCAAAGCGTTCGGCCCCAGTGTTCAGGCATTCCACCAACTGCCGTTTGGAGAACGGCCGCGACGGTTGCTCCGGATCGACCTGCGAATCGTTGAGGATGCGCAACTGCAGCGGATCCATCTGCAGCTTTTCGGCCAGTTCATCCATGGCGATTTCCAGCGCCATCATCCCCGGTGCCTCGCCCGGCGCGCGCATCGCCGAACCCTCGGCGAGATCGAGCACGGCGAGATTCAAACGGGTCATGCGATTGGCACCGGCGTAAAGCAATCGGGTTGACGCGGTAGCCGCTTCGGCGCGTCCGCCGCGCAGATTGCCCGACCAGCTCTCGTGGCCGATCGCCGTGATCACGCCGTCACGGTTGGCACCGATGCGCAGGCGCTGAAGCGTCGCCGGACGATGGGTCAGGTTGTTGAACATCAGCGGCCGCGGCAGCGCGACTTTCACCGGTCGCCCGGCATGTCGAGCGGCCAGGGATGCCAACACTGCGTCGCAAAGAATCGTGCCCTTGCCGCCGAAACCACCGCCGATATACGGCGAGATCAGGCGCACATCTTCCTTGGCGATGCCGAGGGTTTTCGCCAGATCGCGCACGCCCCAGTTGATCTGTTGGATCGATGTCCACAAGGTCAACTGCGTGCCGCTCCAGCGGGCAATGGTTGCGTGCGGTTCCATCATCGCGTGGGCCTGGTCAGGCGTGCTGTAGTGCTGATCGATTTGCACGGGCGCAGCGTTGAAGGCGCCTTCGAAATCACCGACGCTGGTCTGCGGCGGCGGGCCGAAGCCGGCCGGTGGCGGTGGGGTTGCGGAGTCTTTCGCCGCCGCAAGATCGAAGGAACCTGGCTCGGCCAGGTAGCGGATGTCGAGCAAGCCGGCGGCCGCGCGGGCCTGTTCAAAGGTGTCCGCGACGACAATCGCCACGGCCTGGTGATAGTGATCGACCTGCGGCCCGGCCAAGGCCCTGGCTACGTAAAACTCGCCTTTGGCCAATGCCCCGGCGTTTTCGTAAGTGACGATGGCGATTACCCCGGACGCCTCCCGCGCTTGCGTCGAATCGATCGAAGCAATGCGCCCTTTGCCGATCCCGGCGCCGACGATATAGCCATAGGCGGCGTCCGGCACCGCTGCGTTTTGCTCGTAGGCGTAGGGAGCGGTGCCGGTGGTTTTCAGCTTGCCGTCGATGCGGTCGGCAGGTTGGCCGATGACGTTCAGCTGGTCGATCGGATTGGCGCCGGCCGGGGTGTCGAATTTCATCTGCGAACTCCTTTCAGACAGGCTGGCGGCGCCCACGTAGCGCGGCGCAGCCATCGATTGACGTCGGATCTCTACGAGCCTAGGCCATCGACGCGCTGCTGATAATGCGCGGTTTCAGGATGGAGTGATGAATCCCGCTCACCAATCCTGATCAACATGACAAATAAGAATACGTTTCAATTACTAATGCGACCGTATACCATGCGCCGCGTTTTCATTGGCGGTTTTGCCCTTCGTTCTGGCCTATTCGTAAAGGTTTTCACCTCATGCGTCGAACTCTGCTTTCCATTTGTGTGCTGCAGGCGTTGTCTTCTTCCTCGTGGGCTGAGTCAGCCGAACCGACTTCTTCAGCCCTTGAGCTTGAAGCCACCGACGTGGTCGGCACAGCGGATTACGAAAGGGCAGACGGCCCGGTGCAGGGCTATCGCGCGACGCGTTCGGCCAGCGCCACGCGCACCGACACTTCGATTCATGAAACCCCGCAGTCAATCAGCGTGGTGACCAAGGATGCCGTCGAAGACCTCGGCGCGACGCGTTTGCAGGATGCGCTGGATTACGCCGGTGGCGTCGGTCGGGCGAACAACTTCGGGGGGCAGGGCCTGACCACTTTCACCGTGCGCGGTTTTACCACCGGTGAGTTCTACCGCAACGGTTTCCCGATCAACCGTGGCTACCCGAACATGCCTGACGCCAACACCATCGAGCGTCTGGAAGTGCTGCGCGGTCCGGCGACCATGCTCTATGGCCGTGGCGATCCCGGCGGTACCTTCAACGTGGTGTCGAAACAGCCATTGCCCGAGCGCACCGTCACTCTGGGCAGCCAGTTGAACGATCAAGGCATGAAGCGCGGCACCCTCGACGCTTCCGGGCCACTCGATGAAGAAGGGCGTCTGGCCTATCGCTTGAATGTGGTGGGCGAGGACGGCGACACCTTCCGCGATCATGTCGAGACCGAGCGCTACGGCATCACGCCGGTGCTGACCTGGCAGGCCACCGACGCGACCAAGCTGATTTTCGAAGGCGATTTCATGCGCAACAACGCGCCGCTCGATCGTGGCGTGACCCGCTACCCGGCGCAGATCGGCACTGCCTCGCGCGATACCTTCTTTGGCGAGAAGGACGTCGGCAAGCTGCACAACGACAACAACATGGCGCAACTGCGTTTCGAGCACATGCTCAACGACGACTGGACCCTGGGCGGCGGTTTCCAGTGGCTCGACGGCTCGCTCAAGGGCAATGCGATCGAGGCCAACGGCATTGCCGCTGACGGCCGCACGCTGGGGCGCAACTTCAACTACCGCAAGCTGGAATGGACCGACAAGGACACCCAGCTCAACCTCACCGGGCATTTCGACACTGGCGGTCTGCAGCACACCTTGCTCACCGGCATCGAGTACGAAGATTACGACTACAAGTCGATCATCCAGCGCTCCAGCGGCGCGGTCAGTGCCTACCCGATCGACATCTTCAATCCGGTTTACGGCCAGCCACGCCCGGCGCTGACCCGCACACCGACCCACGATAAAGAGAACCTCAAGACCTACGCCGCGTTCGTGCAGGATCAGGTCGCCCTGACCGACAAACTGAAAGTGCTGGCCGGCGCACGTTTCGAGCGCTTCGAGCACGATTACGAAACCTACGTGCCCGGCGGGAAGAGCTGGCAGGCCAGCGACAACGCGGTCACCCCGCGTATCGGCGTGACCTACGATTTGACCGAAACCCTGGCGGTGTACGCCAACACCGCGCGCTCGTTCAAGCCCAACACCGGCGCCAGCCGCGAAGGCGGCGGCTTCGCTCCGGAAAAAGGCAAGTCCTACGAGATGGGCGTGAAGTGGGAAGCGCTGGATCAGCAGTTGAGCGTCGACGCAGCGATCTACCAGATCGAAAAACGCAACGTGCTGACCACCGATCCTGTGGATTCGACCTTCAGCGTCGCCGCCGGTGAAGTACGCAGCCGTGGTTTCGACGTCAATGTCACCGGCAATCTCACCCCCGAGTGGCGAGTGGTCGGCGGTTACGCTTACGTTGACGCCGAGGTGACCAAGGACAACACGCTGCGCTCCGGCACGCGCCTGCTGAACATCCCGAAGAACAGCTTCAGCCTGCTTAACATGTACGAGTTCCAGGACGGCACGCTCAAAGGCCTTGGCCTTGGCACCGGCCTGAAATACGTCGACGAGCGCGCCGGGCAGACGTCCAACACCGCGTTTTCCATGGGCAGTTACACCGTGGTCGACCTGCTGAGCTTCTACAAGATCAACGACAAGGTGCGGCTCAATCTCGATGTGAAAAACATCTTCGATCGCGACTACGAAGAAGGCGCCTTCGGCAACGTCTACGCCTACCCGGGCGCGCCGCGAACCGTGCAGGTGGGGATTTCCTACACGCTGTAAATCTCCGCAGCGGTTGCCGCCGACCCATGCTGGCCTGAGAGTGGCATGTCGAAATCAGACATCGGCATGCCGCACTCAGGCTAGTTGCGCGGCGGTCGGGCCACGTAAGGTGAAGCATCATTTCGTCGGCAAAGCGTCTGCGTCGCAGCTTTCGCCTGATGCCGACACTGGAAATGATGATCGCCTGACGCTCAGTCAGTGGCCCAAACGTCGATCATGAGAACAATAAGAACCCATGACTAGCCTGAACCCCAAGGACTCCAACGGTCAGTTGGCGCAAGGTTTCAAACCGCGTCACGTCACCATGCTCTCCATTGCCGGCATCATCGGCGCAGGACTTTTCGTTGGCTCAGGCCACGCTATCGCCGCCGCAGGACCTGCGGTGCTGCTCGCTTATCTGTTCTCCGGTCTGCTGGTCGTGCTGGTGATGCGCATGCTCGGCGAAATGGCCGTGGCGCATCCCGACACCGGCTCGTTTTCCACCTATGCCGATCAAGCCATCGGCCGCTGGGCCGGGTTCACTATCGGCTGGCTCTACTGGTGGTTCTGGGTGCTGGTGATTCCGATCGAAGCACTGGCCGCCGGGCATGTGCTCAATCAGTGGTTTCCCCAGGTCGATGCGTGGTTGTTCGCCTTGCTGTCGATCGTCCTGCTGGTGATTACCAACCTGTTCAGCGTGTCGAAATACGGCGAGTTCGAATTCTGGTTCGCCATGGCCAAGGTCATCGCGATCATCGGTTTCATCGGCCTGGGTTTTGCGGTGCTGATGGGCTGGATTCCCGAGCGCGAAGCCAGTGGCTTGAGCACGCTGATGGCCGAGCACGGCGGCTTTGCGCCCAACGGCATGTCGGCAGTGGTCGGCGCGTTCATCACCATCATGTTCAGTTTCATCGGCACCGAAGCGGTGACCATTGCCGCTGCGGAATCGAACAATCCGGCGCAGAACATCGCCAAGGCCACGCGCTCGGTGATCTGGCGCATCGGCATTTTCTATCTGCTGTCGATCTTCGTGGTGATTTCCGTGGTGCCATGGAACGACCCGCAACTTGCCTCGGTCGGTTCCTACCAGCGCGCACTGGAACTGATGAACATCCCCAACGCCAAATTTCTCGTCGACGTTGTGGTGTTGATCGCGGTGGCCAGTTGCATGAACTCGTCGATCTACATTTCCTCGCGCATGCTCTATTCGCTGGGCCGACGCGGCGATGCGCCGCCGGCATTGAAGGTGACTTCGGCGGCCGGCGTGCCACGCGCGGCGGTCATTGCCAGCACGGTGATCGGCGCAGGCGTAACGTTGCTCAGCTACTTCATGCCGGCCGGGTTGTTCCAGTTCCTGCTCGCCAGCTCCGGCGCAATCGCCTTGCTGGTGTATCTGGTGATCGCCATTTCGCAGTTGCGCATGCGCCGTCGGCTGGAACGGGAAAAGGTCGAAATGACCTTGCGCATGTGGCTGTTTCCGTGGCTCACCTGGCTGGTCATCGCTTTCATCTGCGCGGCGTTGGCAGTGATGATGATCACCCCTGAACATCGCATGGAAGTGAGCTCGACGATTGGCCTGGCGCTGTTGATCTCGTTCATCGGATTGGCCACCAGCCGCCAGCATCGGCCGGCGGGCAGAGTGGCGGCTGCGAGCAAAGCCTAAGCACACAGCGCCTTGAGCCCACGGAAAAACCAGCCGTTCGGGCTCGTGGGCAGATCCTCGCGTTGATTGAGTGAGCCAGTCATCGCGCAGGCTTCACCAGCGAGCGAGCCCATCAATTGCGGCAGCAAGAAGCTGCGCTCGCACTCGCTGGCTGACAGTCCGGTTTTCTCCTGCGGCCAAACAACGGTGGTTTCGGCAAACGAATTCATGGCACACCTCCTCAAAGTTCAAACGTCCAGCACCAAGGTGTCGCTGCCCTGCGCCGGGGCGGCGCAGCAGATCAGCACTTCGTCGTCCGCCAGGCGCATGGCCGGCGGGGTGAGGTAATGCACCTGGCCGCTGCTCAGGCGGGTTTTGCAAGTGCCGCACGAACCGCCGCGGCAGCTGAATTCCGGATTCAGACCACGTGCCTCCGCCAGTTCCAGCAAGGTGCCGCTGCCCGGTTCCCAGCGTGCTTCCTTGCCGGACGTGGCGAACAACACCTTGACCGGTTCTTCCGCGACCGGCACTTGCGGCGGCGCCGGGGTGCTGATTTCGACATCGCGGATCAGCGTCGACGGGCCGAAGGTTTCGGCGTGGATGCGATCATCGGGAATACGCATTTTGCGCAAGCCGTCGTACAGCGCCTGAGTGAAGCTGCCCGGGCCGCACAGGTAGAAATCGTAGTCATCCAGCGGCAGCAGGCCTTTCAGCAAGGCGATGTCGATGCGCCCGGCGTGATCGTAACCCTGCGCTGTTGCGTCCAGCGGCGGCTGGCTGACCACGCGCAGCACCTTGACCTTGTCACCCGCGCGCGCAGCCAAGGCGTCGATTTCTTCGCGAAAGGCCAGATCCTCGACGGTGCGACTGCTTTGCACCACCCAGGTCGGGCGCATGCGGCTGATGCGTTTGCCCTGGTAGACCACCTCGCGCAGCATCGACAGCAACGGCGTCACCCCAACCCCTGCGGCCAACAGCACCAGTGGCCGGCGTTCGGTGGCGTCGACGGTGAAATCGCCTTGCGGCGCGCGGGCTTCGATCAAGTCCAGTGCCTGGACCCGATCATGCAGATGCGAAGACACCGAGCCGTCGCGTTTGACGCTGATGCGCAGAAACTCGTCCGACGGTGCGCTGGACACGCTGTAGGTGCGGATCGACGCGGCGTCCTGACCGTCGAGCAAAACCTTGATCGGCAAGTGCTGGCCCGGTTCGAAGCGCGGCAGGCCAAAGCCATCGTTGGCTTGCAGGTAAAAGGAGCGGATCTGCGGACTCTCATCGACCACCCGCGTGACGTGCAGCGCGCGCCATTGATTGCGCAGCGCCTCGGCCTGCAAACGCTCGCGGGTCTGTTCCCAGCTGCCGGTCATTTGCGAATTGGGTGAATCGCCTTCCGGCTGCTCGGCCCAGCGCAGTGGCAGCGCGGCCTGACGGTAAACGATGCGCTGCGGCTTGAAGCGCCACAGGCGCTCGGCGCCCTGGAACGCGGCGATTTGCGGATCGTCGAGCAGCACTTCTGCGCTGCCGGTCATCTGCAACAGATCGCCGCTTTCGAAATCGATAAAGGTCAGCCCGGCGCGCGGGTTGAGCAGGATGTTGCCCAAGGTGTTGAAGAACAGATTGCCGGAGAAATCCGGGATGGTCAGGGTGCCGTCTTCGTCCATATGCACGAAGCCGGATTTGCCACCGCGATGGGACACATCGACCTGGCGCTCGCCGTCGCGCACCACGTAAGTGGCCACGTAGAACGAGTCAGCGGCGGTGATCATGTCGCGCACCAAGGGTTCGCTGACCGGCAAGTCGAGCGCGTTGTCGGTGGTCTCATCGACGAAGGCGTAATGGCGCAGGTTGATATAGCGCGGGCAGTTGCCGTAAGCCTGGGTCACGCTGATCTCGAGGCTGTCGTCCTTGCGGCGGCTGATATTGCCGTTCATGCGATTGCGCCGACGGGTGTGCAGCTCGATGCCGAGCATGCCGATCGCGTCGCCGGGCTGCAGGCCTTGATTGGCCGGGTCATTGGGCTGGGCGTCGAGTTTGATCTTCAGCACCTGCGGCGACGGCGAATCCATGAACCCAGGTTGACCGGTGCGCAGCGTCGCCCACGGATCGCCCTGGCCATCAACGGCGCCGAGCACGACGAAGGGCAGTTGCGCATAGAACTCGCGGTGCTGGTCCGGCATCCAGTCGCGGGCCAGTTGCCGCTGGCCGACACCGACCATCATCTCCACCGCGCCGACGGCACGTTGCAGGGTCAGCTCACCTTCATGCCAGGGCGAGGGCTGCGGTTTCGACGCTGTGTCCATTTCGATTCTCCTCGGGTACAAACGGGCCGGTGAGCCGCCTGGGGCTGAAGCTCAAGTGGGCTCATGTTCGCCCCCGGCCGGTTGCGAGGGAATGGCCAGAAACTGCAATCCACTGTTTCACTCGGTGAAATGATCCCTACGCGCGCCTAAGGAGGCGGGGGATTATTTCACTGGCTGAAATGCTCGATTGTATTGGCTGAGGATTCCGCGATTTGCGGCAGGGGAGCAGGATGAGCCCCATCGACACGATCAGCGGGTCGACCTCAAATAATCCAGGAGCACGTCATGTCCCAGTCAGCCGTCAAACTGTACCGCCATCCGTTGTCCGGCCACTCGCATCGCGTCGAGTTGATGCTTTCCCTGCTGAATGTTCCGACCGAACTGGTGTTCGTCGACCTGATGAAGGGCGCACACAAAACCCCTGAATTTCTTGCTCTCAACCGTTTCGGCCAAGTGCCGGTGATTGACGACAACGGCACGGTGCTCGCTGATTCCAACGGCATTCTGGTTTATCTGGCGAGCAAATACGGCAACGGCCAGTGGCTGCCGAGCGATCCGGTCGAGCAAGCCAAGGTGCAACGCTGGTTATCGGTGGCAGCCGGGCAGATCAGCTCCGGCCCGGCCACAGCGCGCTTGATCACGGTGTTCGGCGCGGGTTACGACGCGGCTGATGCGATCAAGCGTTCCCACGCTTTATTGCAAGTGATGGAAGACGAGTTGGGCAACAGCGCATTCCTCGCCGGCGACAAAGCAACCGTTGCCGATGTGGCCGCCTACACTTACGTCGCCCACGCACCGGAGGGCAATGTCTCGCTGGATGAATATCCGAATGTGCGGGCGTGGCTCGGGCGGGTCGAGGCGCTGCCGAAATTCGTCGGCATGCAGCGCACAGCGGTAGGCCTGCAAACAGCTTGACTCACAACGATGCACATCCCCTGTGGGAGCGAGCCTGCTCGCGAAGGCTTTCTGTCAGTCAACATCAGAGTTGAATGACACACCGCTTTCGCGAGCAGGCTCGCTCCCACATGATTTCACTGTGTTTTCGAGGTTTTTTACAGGTTCTCGTCTATGGATCGTTTTCAGGAAATGCGCATGTTCCTGGCCGTGGCCGAGGAGGGTGGCTTTGCGGCGGCGGCGCGGCGTTTGAACACGTCGCCACCCAGCGTCACCCGTGCCATTGCCGCGCTGGAACAACGCATCGGCACGCGCCTGTTATCGCGCACCACGCGCAGCCTGCACCTGACCGAAGCCGGGCATCGTTATCTGGACGATTGCCGAAGAATTCTGTGCGACGTCGACGAAGCCGAAGAGGCCGCCGCCGGCAGTTATCGGGTGCCGTGCGGGCATTTGAGCGTGACCGCGTCGGTGCTGTTTGGCGAGCTGTTCATCGCGCCGTTGCTGGCGCAATACGTCGACGCGTTTCCTTCGGTGCATCTGAAGGCCTTGCTGGTCGATCGCGTGGTGAACATGGCGGAAGAGGGTATCGATGTCGCCGTACGCATCGGCCATCTGCACGAAAACAATCAGCATGCAATCAAGGTCGGCGAGGTCCGCCAAGTGATCTGCGGCACCCCCGATTACTTCGCCCGCTATGGCCGACCGCAACATCCGAACGAGTTGAGCCGCGCCAATATCGTCATGTCGTCTGCCAGTCATTTGCTCAGCGATTGGCAATTCGCCCATGCCGACGGGCCGTTGAGCTTTCGCTTCGAACCGCGTCTGGTGGTCACGGCGAATCAGGCGGCAATCAACATCGCCAGCTCCGGTTGGGGCATTACCCGCGTGCTGTCTTATCAAGTCGCCAGCCAGGTTGCGGCCGGTGAACTGGAATTGGTGCTGGAGGCCTTTGAGCCGCCGGCGTTACCGGTGCAACTGGTCTATCTGAAACATCCGCGCGTACCGGCGAAGGTGCGCACGTTTGTGGATTTTCTCAGCGAACGTCTACAACATCATCCAGCGCTGAAAGCCGTGAACAGAGTTCACGGCTAAGGCTTCAAGTTTCAATTCAGCGACGGATCACTTCGCGGCCGCAGCGGTTTCGATCAGGCTGGCGACGGCTTTCGGGTTGGACACCATCACCACGTGCGAAGCGCCTTTGACCACGACGGTCTGCTTGGAGTGCGCGCGCTCGGCCATGAACGCCAGGGCTTGCGCCGGGATGTTCTTGTCCTGGTCACCGTAGACGAAGTACGACGGCACGGTTTTCCATGCAGGCTCGGTGGCGGCTTCGTTGAGCGCGGCGACGGTCACCGGGCGTTGTGTGGCGGCCATCAGCTTCGCATCTGCCAGGGAAACATCGGCAGCGAACTGCTCATGGAATTTGTCCTGCTGGATGTACAAATCCTTGCCACCATCGGCCAGCTCAACCGGGGCCGACAGGGTCGGGCCAAGGGTGCTGCCAGGGAAACGGCCGGACAATTCGGCTGCGGTTTCGCCCTTTTCCGGGGCGAACGCGGCGACGTACACCAGCGCTTTGACATTGGAATTGCCGTAAGCGGCTTCGCTGATCACCGGGCCACCGTACGAGTGCCCGACCAACACCACCGGAGTTTTCACGCTGGCCAGCACATCCGCCACCGATTGCGCATCACCCTTGACCGAGCGCAGCGGGTTGGCCGCGGCGATCACCGGGTAGCCATCCTTCTCGAGAATCTTGACCACGCCGTTCCAGCTGCTCGAATCGGCAAAGGCACCGTGCACCAGCACCACGGTAGGTTTAACCGGTGCGGCGAACGCAGCGGTGGCGCCGAACATGGCAGCGGTGAGGGCGAGGGTAGCGAAGACTTTGTTCATGGTGATGTCCTGTCGATTGGTTAAGGTAGGAATGGAAGCGACAGGGGTATTTAGCGCGCTAAATGTGTCAGTTCTGTGTGCGCAAGGCTGAACTTCGCATGCGTGTGTATCTGTGTCGGCAAATGCTACACGCTGATACAAAGCGACCCATCCGCTCAGATCGCGCGGCGGATCTTGCCCGGGGCCTCGCCGTAGGTTTCCTTGAATTTCTTGCTGAAGGCAGCTTGCGACTGATAGCCGACCTGCACGGCAATGTCATTCAGGCCCAGATGCGAATGGCTGAGCAGACTGAACGCCAGCTCCATGCGCAACTGGGTCAGCAGCACCCACGGCGACACGCCAGCGACCCGGGCGAAGGTGCGCATGAACGTTGCACGAGACATGTTCGCGGTGTCGGCCATGGCTTCGATGGTCCACTCGTGCGCCGGGTCGGCCAGTATCGCCTGACAGGTGCGGCCGAGGCGCTGGTCGCCGAGCAGCGCCAGGGTGCTCTTGTCCTGCTCCGCACGGGCCAGGTGCGCACGCAGAATCAAGGTGAACAAGGCTTGGGACAGTGAATCGAGGAGGAACCGCGCGCCCGGCTGTTCGCTGTCGGCTTCGCTGCGCAACAGCGCAATCAGGCCGGTCAGCGGCGCATCCACCGGCAAGCCGTCGTTGGCAATCAACAGGTAATCGGGGAGGGCGGCGAACAGCATCGACGCGCGGTTGTAATGAAAGCCACCGCAGAGCATGTCCAGATCGGCGCTCGCGCCGCCCAGCCGATAGATCGGCAACACCCCGCCGGGAACCAGCGTTGGCGACATCGCCGCTACGTTTTTGCCGGTACTGTGCAGCACGTGCGGCGTCCCCCGTGGCAACAGCAGAATATCGCCGGCGCGCATCGCCAGGCGTTGTCCGCTGGCCAGTTCAACCCGGCATTCACCTTTGAGCACGATGTGATAGGGCGCCTTGCCCAAGGCTTCCTGTTGATGATCGCGTGCCCAGTCGCCTTGGAACTGGCAACGCAGATCGAGGCTGCCGCGCACGTTGGCCAGGCTGATGAGTTTATCGAGCGAGTTCATTGGCACCCATCACGATGGAAATCCGCAAAGTTGAGACGATTGAGCAAGACGTTGAGCATGACCGACAAAAGCGCGATTCGGTAGCACCGCAGACTGACTCCACTTTCATTGATCTGGAGAAGTCGCATGTTCACCTCAATCAACGCCGGACTACAACAGCTCGGCAAACTCGATCGCCTCGGTATCCCGCTGATGCGCGTGGCCATCGCCATCGTCTTCCTGTGGATCGGCGCGCTGAAATTCGTCCCGTACGAAGCCGACAGCATCACGCCCTTCGTCGCCAACAGCCCGGTGATGTCGTTCTTCTACGAACACCCGCAGGACTACAAGGCGCACCTGACCCATGAGGGCGAGCTGAACGCCGACAAGCGCGCCTGGCAGACCGCGAACAACACCTACGGCTTTTCCACCGGGCTTGGCGTGGTGGAAATCCTCATCGGTCTACTGGTCCTGTCCAACCCGCTTTCCCGCCGCACCGGCCTGCTCGGTGGCGCGCTGGCGTTCGCTACGCCGCTGGTGACCCTGAGCTTTCTGGTCACCACGCCTGAAGCCTGGGTCGCTGCGCTGGGCGATGGTCAGCATGGCTTTCCCTATCTGTCCGGCGCCGGACGCCTGGTGCTCAAAGACGTCCTGATGCTCGCCGGAGCGCTGCCGGTCATGGCCGATTCCGCGCGCCAATTGCTGACTGAACGTCAGGCCTGAATTCCTCATCCTTTATAGAGAGATCACACCATGAAAACGTTTATTGCTTTGACCCTGGCCATCCTCGCCGGCAACGTGTTCGCCGCCTCCGAACCTGCGCAGACCGGCGTGCCACTGGATATCGCCAAGACCATCAGCATCACCGACACCAGCGCCGCCTGCGGAATTGTTCCGGTGGAGGTCGTCTATGAAGACAGCCACGGCCAGCGGCATGTCGCCACGTACAACGTGCTCGGCGATGGCTGCGGTGGCGATTAGCTCAGGTTTGGCCCATAACTGCAGCGGACTCGAATTGCTCAGTCCGCTGCAGCGTTTCCGGAACACCGATCAACAGCAGCAGAAACGCCGCCGCCGCAACTCCGGCAAGAGTCAGGAACGCTGCGCTGTAACCGGCGGCCTCGACGACAAATCCGGCCAGCCCATTGCTCAGCGCCGCGCCCAGACCAAACGCTGTGGTCAGCGCGCCGAGGCTGACATTGAAATGCCCGGAGCCGAGGGTCAGATCCTTGACCATCACCGGGAACAGCGCGCCGAACAGCCCAGCGCCAACGCCGTCGAGCAGCTGCACGGCGACCAGCCAGTACGGATCATCCGAGAAGGTGTAGAGCAAGCCACGCAGCGGCAGGATCAGAAAACCCGCCAGCAATAACGGTTTGCGTCCCCAGACATCGGCTTTCGCACCGGCCAGCAGCGCCATCGGCACCATCACCAGTTGGGCGGCGACGATGCACGCCGACGTCAGGGGCGTGGCCATGTGCAAATTGGCTTGGGCGAGTTTCTGACTCACCAGCGGCAGCATCGCCGCGTTGGCCAAGTGGAACAGCGCGCAGCACAGGGCAAACATCAGTAACGGGCGATTGCTCAGCAGTACCTTGAACCCGGATGGCTGATGACTTTGGTCACCCGGCTGCAAGCCGCGCGCGACGTCATGATCAATCGCCTCGGCCGAGACGAACAGAACGGCAATCACACTGGCCAGCGCCATCACCGCCATCAGATAAAACACCGCCACCGGACCGAACAGATAGGCAAACAAACCCGCCAATAACGCCGCGCACGCGTTGCCGGCATGGTTGAACGTCTCGTTGCGACCGGTACGCCGGGTGAATGCTCGCGGGCCGGTGATGCCCAGGGTGATCGCGGAAATCGCCGGGGCGAAAATTGACGCTGCCGCCGCGCTCAAGGCTTGAGTCAACGCCACCAGACTGAATGACGAAATGAACGGCAGCAGCAGACAACTCACCGTGACCAGCAGCGCGGCGATCATGACCAGCGCCCGTTTCGCCCGGCTGCTGTCAACCAGCGCACCAGCGGGCGTCTGCGTGACCAGCGCGGCGATACCGGCGAGAGTCATGACCACGCCGATGCTGGCCGGGTCCCAGTGGTGCACGGCGAGCAAGTAGATGGCGAGGTACGGCCCGAGGCCGTCGCGGACATCGGCGAGGAAGAAATTCAGACTGTCCAGCGAGCGGTTGTTGCGGCGATCGAGATGGCTGATCACGGGGGGCAGTCTCTTGGAAGTGAGGTCTGCGTAAATGTATCAACCTCGGCAAACCTAATGACCGAAGCGGCGGGGGATTAGTTGCAGGACGGCGGAGCAGTTGCTGCTCCGCAGATATTCATGCATCAGGCGTTTGCAGTACTTCGATCCATAACGCGCCTTTGCCGGAGGCCGCTTCACCGACACGCTTCAGCGCGCCATCCTTGTTCACCGCGTACGTACCGACCTTGGCGCTTTTCTCGCCCGTCACCAGCAGCCAGCGGCCATCGGGGGAGAAGGCGATATTGCGTGGTTGCTGTTCTTGCACCGGGTAGTTGTCGAGAAACGTCAGTCCTCCCGTTGCCGCATCCACGGCAAATGCCGAGACGCTGCTGCTGGTGCGCTCACTCATCAGCAGCAGCTTTCCATCCGGCGACATGCGCAGGTCGGCAGCCCATATGCGCGGGGTCGGGTCGTCTTTCAAATCGTTGTTGCGCGCATCCCGAACTTCGCCGTGGGCCAGCTCCAATCGCTCGGGAATGCCATTGGCTTCAGCGATTCGGGTCAACGCGCCGCTGGTTTCGTCGATTGAGAACGCAGTCACAGTGCCGCTCATCTCGCCAACGACGTAAAGGAATTTGCCGTTGGGCGAGAACGCCAGGTGCCGGGGACCGGTTTTCTCCGGAACGCTGACCGAGCCGCTGCCGATCGGGCTGAGCTCGCCAGTCTTGGCATCCAGGCGATATTGCAGCACCTTGTCGGTGCCCAGGTTGCCGGCGTAGGCAAAGCGATTGCTCGGCTCGGTGCGAATCGAATGCGCGTGCAGGCCGGTCGGATAACGCAGGATGTTGGCGGAAGGTTGATGATCCTCGCCGATCTTTTGAACGCTGAGCGCATCGGCGCCGTAGGACGCCGCGAGCAGGTAGCGACCTTTTCGATCGGTCGACAGGTAGGCCATGCTCTCTGCCAGGGGCGCTTGGGTAAACTTTGTCAGATGACCGCTTTTGGAGTCGATCCGATAGCCCAGCACCTGGAAAGGCTTGACCCGCAACGCTGCAAACAGCACTTTGCCGTCCGGGGTGAGGGCCATGGGATTGACCTGGTCGCCGGCCTGGATCTGCTCAACGAGGGTGAGTGCGCCGTTGTTCTGATCAAGGCGATATTGCGAGATCAGACCGTCGCCGGGGCTTGAGATGTAAGCGTAAGTAGCGGCGTTGGCCGTCACGCTCAACGTGGAGGCGAGCGCAGCGATCAAGAGGGATTTTTTCATCATTTCCAGCCTTATTGTTGTTGTGATCAGTCATCCTATGAGTGATTGGCTGGGGCATCAATGGCTATTTCGGTGGCCTGTAACGTCGCTACGCTTATTTGACATGCCTGTTCTAGATGATTTTGATCAGCGGAAATGATCGGAGAGGGTGGTCGTGATTGAGGTTTGACACATTTTTACATACTCTCCCGTTAGCGTTGTTGTACGACATCCTACCTAATGTGCGCAGTGCAACAACTCTCACAAAAACAATAACGGAGATACCCCTATGACGAGCATGGCTCCACTCGATCATCAGGCCGCTGCGAAACCGCAAAACCTGTTCCTGCGTACGCTGAAACTGCTCGGCCCCGGCATTATCGCCGTGCTGTCGTGGCTCGGTGCGGGCGATCTCATCACGTCTTCAGTGGCCGGTGCGAACTACGGCTACGCGATGATGTGGGTGCTGGCGGTCTCTTTGCTGTTGAGATACCTGATCGTCAACATCATTGCCCGGTTCCAGCTGTGTAATAACCAAGGCATGACCATTCTTCAGGGCTACGCCCAGCTCAACCCGGTGTTTGCCTGGTTCATGCTGGTTTATGCGTTGTTGATGGGGCACTTGATGAACGCCTACATGATCAAGGGGGCAGGGGAGTCGCTGGCGATGCTGTTCAAGATCGATCAGCCATTGCTGTGCTCGGTGGCGGTGGTGCTGGCGGTGTGGATGCTGGTCGGGCGCAACATCTACACGATGATCGAAGGCGTGATGAAGCTGCTGCTGGCGATCATGACCCTGGCGTTCATCGCCTTGGCGGTGATGTCCGGTCCGGATGTCAGCGGCATCATCAAAGGCACCATCGGCTTCAGCATTCCGCCGGACGAAGGCGTGCATGGCGCGTTGCTGGTGGCGGTTTCAGTGATCGGTGCGGTTGCCGGCTCGATCGCCAACTTCGTGCACCCCTATGTCATGCGCCAGAAAGGCTGGACCGGGCCGCAGCACAAGCGCATTCAACGTAACGATCTGCTGTTTGCGGTGTTCGTCGGGATCATCATCAACCTGGCGATCTGGATCGTCGGTGCGGAAATCCTGCGGCCCAACGGCATCGAGGTGAAAACCTTGGGCGATCTGGGCAAGGCGCTGGAAATCTTCTTCGGCCCGATCGGCTGGTATGTGTTCTTCATCGGCGTGTTCGCGACCCTGTTTGCCAGTATTTCAGGCAAGACCACGGCGTTCCCGATGCTGATCACCGATGCCTTCCAGCATGTTCGTCCTGAGCGTCGCGAGAAGTACGGCAAAGAGTTCCATCATGACCCGATGCACAAGTGGTTCATGCTGTTCATCCTCGTCACGCCGCTGATCTGGTCGATGCCGGGCATGCCGGATTTCGTCACCCTGACCATTGGTGTCAGCGCATTGAACATCATTGGTTTGCCGGTGATTTCCCTGGGCCTGCTGATCATGTCCAACCAGAAATCGCTGCTGGACAAGCAATACCGCAACAACCTGTTTGAAAACATCGCGCTGATGTTTGCTACGGGTCTGGCGCTATGGGTAGCGTTCCAGTTGGGCGTTGATCTGTTTACTTGATGGGAAGCAGTCGAGGGGGCAAACGCCCCCTCGAATAGCCGCTTACAGCGGCACATCCATTTCGATCCGGCGCCAGGCTGCTTCGGAAAAGCTGTACACCGAAAACGCGATCAGCCCCAACGCCATCAGCATCAACAGCACCCCACCTGCCGGCAGATTCTGCAAAGCATCCAGCGCTTCCTTCATGCCGGGTGGATTGGTCGCTTGGTAAACCGAGCCGCTGACCGCCATCAACACCGCAATCTCGATAAACACCACGCCTCGGGCGATCAGGCCAAAGCGCGACACCGGGCGCACGTAACGCATCACTTCGTCATCCGCTTCGAAGTATTTCTCGAACGTGGCCTTCCAGCCTTTGATGATGTGGGCGATACCGACACCCAGCGGGATCAGCGCGATCAGGTAGATCAACAGGTTGGAATGCTCGAATGACAGCAGCTGCGCGAGCAGATCCTTGGTCTTGCCATCGCCGGAACCGCCCGAACTCCTGAGGCCACTCACCAACAGGCCCAGGGCAAAGAAGGCCAGCGCCGCATTGACCAGACCGCCAGCGAGCAAACCTGCGCGAATGACCAGGCCTTTGAACTCGCTGCCGTGGTGGTCGACATCGCGGATCGCTTGCAGTGCACGCCAGGCGGCGAAGGCCAGCAGGCCGGCGACCACAACACCGATCAGCACATAGCCGAAGGGCTGGCTGAGCAATGCTTCAAGGCTCTTGTGGCTGTCTTTCGGTTTGGTGGAGTCGTGCGCCGCCAGCAGCGCGAAGATACCGATAATCAGATACAGAACACCGCGCGCGGCGTATCCGCCTCGGGCAAGCAGGACAAGTGTGTGTTGAGTGGACATGGGGTTTACTTCCAGGGAATCGATGTGAAGCAGACCCGTGGACGGGGCAGGGGTTCGATAAATGCGTCGCCCTTGGGCGACGCGCGCCTTATCAGCCTGCCATTCAGTGCTCGCCGCGCTTGAGCCTCATAAAGGCGTGGTCAGCGAAAATGGAATGCGCAGCTCTTCGACCGGCCCTGAATCCCGGCCGCACATTTCGTCGTGCACGCATTGTTGCACCAGTACGCAGGGAAACGCCGGCACGGTCTGCAGCAAGTCGCGCAGGTGGGTGATCGAACGCAGGTGCATTGGCTTGGCCGCGTCATCGAGCAAGGTGAACTGGCCTTGATCCACGCGAATCCTCGCCAGATAAAAACCACCTTCTAGTGACAGCAGCTCCAGTTCGCGAACTTCACTGTTGGCCGCACGTTCGGTGAGGGTTTGCAGATTCATGCTTCACTCCTTGCCTACCAGGGCAGGCGTTCTCCATCGTAGGCGAAGAAATGGCCGCTATCGGCCGGCGTCAGCGTGTCAATCAGACTCAGTAATTGCGCAGCGGCAATGTCTGCCGGGCGGGCGCTCGAGGCTCCGCGAAAAGGTTGCGACAACGGCGACACCACCGTGCCCGGGTGCAGGCTGAGCAAGCGACTCTGCGGCCGAGTGCGCGAAAGCTCGATGGCGGCGGTCTTGATCAGCATGTTCAGCGCAGCCTTGGAGGCGCGATAGGCGTACCAGCCGCCCAAACGGTTGTCGCCGATGCTGCCGACTTTCGCCGACAGCATCGCCATCGCGCCTTGAGGCGCAAGCAATGGCAGAAAGTCGCGCAGCAGCAATGCCGGCCCCAGCGTGTTGACTTGAAACACGGCCTGCAGCGACTCGGCTTCGATTGCGCTGTAGCTTTTTTCCGGCTTGATCTGGTCGCGATGGAGGAGGCCGGCCGCGTGAATGATCAGGTGATAAGGCGCTTCGGCTGCCAGTTCGGCGGCGGCGCTGGCGATCGTTTCGGGCTGCTCGAGGTCGAGCTTCGGCACAGTTTTGCGTCCCAGCGCACGGACGCTGGCGCAGCGTGGATCCTGGTTCAAATGTTGGCAAAACGCCGTGCCGAGGGCGCCACTGGCACCGATCACCAAGGCGCGATAACCGTCGCCGAACGAGGCCAGGGTCAACCCACTGCTCATGGGTTCGCTCCAGCGTTCTGGCGCCGGAAGAACACCGTCACCTGACCGACTTCGAAACCCCACTTGGACATGCGGGTGCGGTTGATCAGCGTGTCTTCTTCGACCAGATACATCCAGTCGTCCATGCTCATCTCGTAAGTCGAGTCGTCGACCGGCAGATTCAGGCGATAACGCCAGTGGAAGGTGTTGCCTGCGATCTGGCCCTGAGCAACTCCGACCACATCATGCGCGCGACCGCTCCACTGACCATTGCCCCCGGGAGTGAGGGTCCAGACTCGGCGTTCACGGGTGCCGTCGCTGTAACGGAAGCGCTCGTCGAGGATCAGGTTTTCACCTTCACGACGGCTGGCGATATCGACCTCGAAACGCTTGACCACTTCGCCGTTGCGCTTCTGAAACATCCCCCAGGCTTTGACGGGCTGACTGAAAAACTGCTCCAGATTCAAAGCCGGTTGCTGATCCGCATAACGAGCAACATCGACACTGCCGCAACTTGCAATGCTGAGCGCCAGTCCTAACAGCAGCAGAAATCGGGTCATCTTCCTACTCCTTGAGCTTGTACAGTTAACAGGCTGTGTATAGGCCTAGCGCCGGCCGATCAGCTGGAGAAATTCCTGCCGCGTCGTCGAGCTGTCGCGAAAGGCACCGAGCATGACCGAGGAGGTCATGATCGAATTCTGCTTCTCGACGCCGCGCATCATCATGCACATGTGCCTGGCTTCAATAACCACCGCGACACCGGCAGCATCGGTGATCTGCTGGATCGCCTGAGCAATCTGCCGAGTAAGGTTTTCCTGGATCTGCAGGCGCCGCGCGAACATGTCGACCACCCGCGCCACCTTCGAAAGCCCCAGCACCCGGCCAGTGGGGATATACGCCACATGCGCCTTGCCGATAAACGGCAGCATATGGTGCTCACACAGCGAATAGAGCTCGATGTCGCTGACGATCACCATCTCATCGCTCTGCGACTCGAACAGCGCACCGTTGGTGACGTCTTCCAGGCTCATCGCGTAACCGTTGCACAGGTATTGCATCGCCTTGGCGGCGCGCTGGGGCGTATCCAGCAACCCCTCGCGTTCCGGGTTTTCACCGACGCCAACGAGGATTTCACGGTAATGGCTGGCTAGTAGTGGGCTCATTCGGGTTACTCGTGGCGGTGCGGGTTAAGGACACAGTCGGGTGAAAAGGTTGTACGCATACAGGTTGGCTGTATAGGTTTTATTGAAGATAGGCTGAAAAGGATCAACTGACAACGCATCGGTGGTTTTTTTGTGCGGGTTTGGGATTGCAGGCAGGAAAAACATGGGGCCAGGTTTGGTGAGTGGCTTGCTTGGGCCAGATGTACGGGCGTCTCAGCTGATAGCTGCCGGTGGCGGATGG
>NZ_RAZO01000508.1:0-1643 GCF_004307535.1 Pseudomonas sp. Sample_9 | reverse complement strand
TTCACTCGCAACCTACCGCTTAATGTCAGCGGATCAATTCCACGTGCCCCATCAGAGAAATGCCGCTGGGAAAAATCAGAAAGCCCGACATCGAGCCGGGCTTCTTATTACCACGGTGGATCACGCTGCTGTGTGAAGTCCGGTTGCGTTGGAGACAGCGGCAAAACCGCCTCTCGCTTCCACCACACGTCGCACCGCGGTGAGAAACACAGACTCACCGCCCTCTTCATCAATTTCTTCCAATGCTGCAACGAGATATTCGAGAGCGAAATTCTCGTCCGTGCGCAGCATTTCGAGAACACTGTCCTCGTGATTGCTTACGCTTTTCATTGAGCTACCTCTTCAGCGCCTTCCAGATTTCTTTTGATTGATCGATGTCGTGTTGCTGCCTTTGTTTTGTTCCACCGCCCAGCAAAAGTGAAGCCCCTCCTGGGAACCGTACAAAAAACATCCTCAGGCAACGCCGCGTAGGCTGTCGACCTGAATCATCTGTACGAGAAATCCGGCGTAATCAGCCATTCAAACGAAAAGACTACAGCCGCGACCGACGATAATTTCGCCTGACCCAGGCGCAAAACCGCTGGACTGAGATAGCCCTGTAGGAAGCAGGCTCTGCTCACGTAAGAACTGGATTTTTCATCACGTCAAGCACCCGCCCCTCTCTCCCCGAATTGCCCTTCGGGCGACAAGCTCACCTTGGCTCGATTAAACGCCATACAGGGAGTGGGCATGCCTCAATACAAATACCTTCTCGACGATGACTGGTTTTTAAATCCGTATAGCGGTGGCAGGGCCTGGTTTACTTTGCTTCCACCGAAAGCGCCGGAGCCGGTGTACATCGAGAAGGATGAGTGGCCTGCGCCCAAGCCACGCGAAGACAGGGTATTTGCCAAATCCTGCACGCCGGACAACTGGTGTCGCACGGACGCTGGCACTGCCGAGGAGCCAGCCAGCAACTTCGGCAAGATCATGGTCGCCGGCGCCATGCTCATGCCATCCGCCAGTACCGCTGTCGCGACGGCAATAGGCGCCGACCTGGCTTTGGGGCGTCTGGCCGGCGGCGGGATTTTGCAACAGCGCCTGAACTGGGCCATCCGCGGCGCCGGCGGGCCGGCCAGCGTGTTCGTGCTGGGAATGCTGCCGAGCAAAATGGCCGACGGCACGCTTCACACCGACGAAGAACTACGCCGCATGAGCCGTGCCACCACGCGCGTGCGCTTCCAGTTTCGTCGTGATGCCGAAGGTGTTCTGCGGGTCTACGGCATCCACTCCGGCGCCTCTGGCGACGACGCCGTACGCACGGTGAACGTCAAGTGGAACGCCGACAAGACCGCCATGGAGGCCAAGCTCAACGGCATCACCATTCTCTGGACGCCGCAACGCGGGCCGTTGGGGTCGATGCCTCCGCTGGTTTATCCCGACCACGGTGAGGCACTCGACCCGATCCTCGTCCACCCGATTCCGGAGAACACCGATAGCCAGATTGAGGGTCTGCCGGGCGAGGATGTAACAGCCGAGGATTGTATTCTGGTGTTCCCGGCGGACACCGGGCTGAAGTCGTTGTATGTGGTTTATTCGAGGCCGGCGAGGCAGACGCCGGGGATCGTTACGGGGGTGGGTGAGGATGTGTCGGGGATATGGCT
>NZ_RAZO01000250.1:6500-21665 GCF_004307535.1 Pseudomonas sp. Sample_9 | reverse complement strand
GCACATGGCTGAAGACATCCGAAGCGCCGTTGGCCACTTCGCTCAGGTCGACAAAGTCGGCGGTCGACTTCACATACACCGTGACCCGCAACAACGCACGAATCTTGTCCAGCGAACCCACCGCATCGACGATGAGCGCCAGGCAACGCATGGCGCTGATACTTGCTGCGGCCTGCGCATCCTTGAGATTCAATTCCAGCCCCACGCGACCGGGATACAGAATCTTGCCATTGACCCTCGGCACCATGCCGCTGATGTACAGCTCATCGTGATGACGGATCAGCGGCGCGTAATTGCCACCGGCGCTGTTCTCGCCATAGATGTCGTAGTTGAGCTCTTCGGCGAGGGCGATAAATCGCTCATCGCCGGTCATCCGTTCGGTCATTGCGCCCAGCCTTTTTGAGTTAAGCCAATTTGTTTAGCCAGATGAGGGCCGCATCAGACTCACTGACATGCCGTTGACATATTTGGATCCAAATCTAGGTCTTTTACTTGAACTGCGCAACCAGCCAATACAAAGGCCAGTTTCAAAGCACTTCGGCTCTCCCGCCACACTAATGCCAGTCGGCGGGGCATATCGCTACGATTGTGTCCATCCGATAGCAAACCTAATGTCCTGGAAAAGCGACAGACAATCCAACCCGTGGCTAAGCACTTAGCTACTTATTTGCGGTTATAGGTGCTTTCCGCTATAACCATGAATAATTCCGTATGAGATCTAGCTGTGGACAAGAATACCAACCCCTTCAACCCCGGAGCAGGTGTTTCCCCACCCGAATTAGCGGGCCGATCGGAAGTACTCGAAACGGCAGAGACTGCATTGGCTCGCACAAAGCGCGGCAAGCACGCAAAATCCTTGATGATATTGGGCCTACGCGGTGTCGGAAAAACGGTACTTCTGAATCAGATCAAAGATCGAGCTTTGGCATTGGGTTATCTCGCCGAAATGCAGGAGGCCCATGACGGTGCGGAGTTGAAACAGCTCTTGATTCCGGTGTTACGCCGCGTGCTGTTGCGTTTGGATCGAGTGCAGAACACGGTCGAGACGGTCAAAAGAGGGATACGCATACTTCGTAGCTTTATCGGCAATATCACCATCGCGGCGGGCGGGGCCGAAGTTACGCTTGGCGGAGACTCCGAAGCCGGCTATGCCGACAGTGGCAATCTGGAAGATGATCTCCGTGACGTTCTGATAGCAACAGCGGAGGCCGCGAGGGACGCAGGGAAACCAGTCGCCATTTTGATTGATGAATTACAGTATCTTTCCAAAGATGAGCTTGGCGCGCTTATCCGCGGCATCCACGCGGTCAACCAGGCAGCTCTCCCTCTGATTCTTTTTGGCGCGGGTCTTCCACAGCTTGCGGGCCAAGCAGGCGATGCGAAAAGTTATGCGGAGCGACTATTCGAATTTCCTCGTCTGGGCGCTCTCTTAGAGACAGATGCCTGGAAAGCCTTGCGTGATCCTGTTGAAGAAGAAGGCGCCAGTATCTCTGACGACGCATTGCGTGAGATTTTTGAAAAAACCCACGGCTATCCCTATTTTTTGCAGGAGTGGGGCTATACCGCTTGGAACATTGCCAAAGCACCGACCATAACCGAGGCCGATGCGCAGGCAGCGACAGAGGAAAGCATCCGTAAACTTGACGAGTCGTTTTTCAGGGTCCGCTTTGATCGCACCACGCCGGCTGAAAGGGACTACATGCGTTGCCTTGCCGAGTTGGGAGAGGGACCGCAACGCTCTGCTGACGTAGCCAAAGCGCTGGGGCGAAACGCTACGAGCCTGGGCCCCGTACGCGATAGCCTGATCAAAAAGGGCATGATCTACAGTCCCGAGTACGCACTGATAGCATTCACCGTTCCGTTGTTCGATGAATTTATGAGGCGTGTGACTGCCTCACCACTTACATAAACGTCGCATTAGTCACACACCCCTCAAGCCGCCACCACAAGCTGTTGGGCCAAGGAGCAGGCAAATCGGCACACTCCAGGCCAGCCAACAAAAAACCCCGCACATCTCTCAACGTGCGGGGTTTTTCCTGAAGCTTGCGAACCTTACGGCGCGTACGTCAGCAGCAGCTCTGTCGGTACCTTGAAGTCCAGGGACATCATGACGCTCAACGCAGTGATGGTGAAGATCGAGAACACGAACAGCTTGCGTGCCCAGACGGTGTCATCAACTGCCTTGTAGCCGGTCCAGGCCATGTACAGCCAGTACATGCCCATGGCGGCGGCGACGGCGAGGTAGCTCATGCCGGCGTAGCCGCTGAAGGTCAGCATCAAGGTCGCCACGAGGAACGCCAGGATGTAGAGCAGGATGTGCTTCTTCGCCACTTGAATGCCGCGTTTCACTGGCAGTACCGGAATCGATGCGGCCAGGTAATCGTTGAAACGGAAAATCGCGATGGCGTAGGAATGCGGCATCTGCCACAGGCTGAACATCACCAGCAGGGTCAGTGCGGCCATGTCGAAGCTGTTGGTCACGGCAACGTAACCGATCACTGGCGGCATGGCGCCCGACAGACTGCCCACCAGCGTGCCGTGAACCGACTTGCGCTTGAGGTACAGGCTGTAGAAGCCGACGTAGATGATAAAGCCGATTACTGCGAACAAGGCAGCCAACGGGTTGGCCACCTTGTACAACAAGGCAACGCCGAGAACACCCAGAATGGTCGCGTAAACCAGGGCCAGTTTCAGGGAGATGAGGCCCTGGACCAGCACACGGTTCTTGGTGCGTTCCATCTTCAGGTCGATGTCGCGGTCGATGCAGTTGTTGAACACGCAACCGGAGGCCACGACCAGGGAAGTACCGATCATGGCGGCCAGAAACACCGCCAGATCGACATGCCCTTTCGAGGCCAGGAAGAACCCGCCTGCCACAGAAAGCACGTTACCGAAAATGATCCCCGGTTTGGTGATTTGGATAAAGTGCTTGAGCGACATCGGGTCTACCTCACTTCGCCATCATGTACGTGTGGATGCTGAACATGATCCACAGCGACAGGCCAACCAGCAGCACGATCACGATCGCCGTAAAGACGAATGCGATCACGTTGTTACGCTGTGCAATGGAACGGTCCAGGTGCAGGAAGTAATACAGGTGAACGATCACCTGGATCACTGCGAACAGCAGAACGATTGCCAGTGTCGTCGACTTCGGCAGGGTCGGGTACATCACCAGACAGAACGGAATGACGGTCAGGATTACCGACAGGATGAAGCCGATGGCGTACGACTTGACGCTGCCGTGGCCAGCATCGTGGCTGTCATGGGAGTGTGCATTAGCCATTACAGAGTCCCCATCAGGTAAACAACGGTGAAGACGCAGATCCAGACCACGTCCAGGAAGTGCCAGAACAGGCTCAGGCAGCTCAGACGGGTCTTGTTGGTCGACGTCAGGCCATGCTTGTTGACCTGATACATCATGATGCCCATCCAGATCAGACCGGCCGAAACGTGCAGACCGTGGGTACCGACCAGGGTGAAGAACGCCGACAGGAAGCCCGAACGGCTAGGACCGAAGCCCTCGGAGATCAGCAGGTGGAACTCGTTGATCTCCATGGCGATGAAGCCCGCGCCGAGCAGGAAGGTCATGAACAACCAGCCCAGGACCGCCTGCTTCTTGCCCTTGTACAACGCCAGCATGGCGAAGCCGTAGGTGATCGAACTGAACAACAGCAGAGCGGTTTCGCCCAGCACGTATGGCAGTTCGAAGATGTCGTGGCCCGACGGGCCACCGGCAACGTTGTTTACCAGTACTGCGTACACCGCGAAGATCGACGCAAACAGAATGCAGTCGGTCATCAGGTAGAGCCAGAAACCGTATACGGTCATCTCGCCCGAGTCGTGGTGATGGTCATCGTGCCCATGGTCACCATGGGCGTGTCCAACATTGGTCACTAAGTTCGACATGGTTTAAGCCTGTTCCAACGAGGTTTCAACACGGGTGGCATTGGCCGGGATTTTCCCTGCCGCGACCAGACGCTTGTGCTGCTCGGCTTCGATACGCTCGATCGTTTCAACCGGAACCATATAGCCCTGGTCGTCACGTGCAGCGTGGATCACGAAGTAAACGACGGTGCCCACCAGGCTCGCGATCGCCAGCCACCAGATGTGCCAGATCATCGCGAAACCGAAGACGGTCAACAGCGCGCCCATCACCACGCCAGTGGCGGTGTTGTTCGGCATGTGGATCGGCTCGTACTTGGCCGGACGCTGGTACGCAGTACCGTTTTCCTTGGCTTCGGTGAACGGGTCGATGCAGTCAGCCTTAGGCAGCACAGCGAAGTTGTAGAACGGTGGTGGCGACGAGGTCGACCATTCCAGGGTGTGTGCATTCCACGGGTCACCGTGATCGCAAACGTTCTCTGGCTTGTTGCGGTCACGCACACTGACGTACAGCTGGATCAGCTGGCAGGCGATACCGGCAGCAATCATCACCGCACCGAACATGGCAACGTACAGGTACGGTACCCACTCAGGGTTGGTGGTGGCGTTCAGACGACGGGTCATGCCCATGAAGCCCAGTGCATAGAGCGGCATGAACGCGACGAAGAAGCCCGAGATCCAGAACCAGAACGCTGCTTTACCCCAGCCTTCGTGCAGCTTGAAGCCGAACGCTTTCGGGAAGTAGAACGCGAAGCCAGCGATGTAACCGAATACCGCACCGCCAATGATCACGTTGTGGAAGTGCGCGATCACGAACAGGCTGTTGTGCAGCACGAAGTCAGCACCCGGGATGGCCAGCAGTACGCCGGTCATGCCGCCGATGGCGAAGGTCACCATGAAGCCCAGAGTCCACATTACCTGGCTGGTGAAGCGCAGACGGCCCTGGTAGATGGTGAACAGCCAGTTGAACAGCTTCACACCCGTCGGGATGGAAATCAGCATCGTCGCCAGACCGAAGAAGGCGTTGACGCTTGCACCCGAACCCATGGTGAAGAAGTGGTGCAGCCAGACCATGAAGCCCAGTACCGAGATCGCGCCCGAGGCGTAGATCATCGAGTGGTGGCCGAACAGTTTCTTGCCGGTGAACGCCGAGATCACTTCCGAGAAGATGCCGAATGCCGGCAGGATCAGGATGTAAACCTCAGGGTGGCCCCAGGCCCAGAACAGGTTGACGTACATCATCGGATTGCCACCAAGTTCATTGGTGAAAATGTGGAAATCCATGTAACGGTCAAGGGTCAGCAGTGCCAGGGTAGCGGTCAGGATCGGGAACGAAGCCACGATCAGAACGTTTGCCCAGGTGCAGGTCCAGGTGAAGATCGGCATGTCCATCAGTTTCATGCCAGGGGTACGCATTTTCAGTACGGTCGCGAGGAAGTTGACCCCGGTTAACGTCGTACCCAATCCGGATAGCTGTAGCGCCCAGATGTAGTAATCCATACCCACGCCAGGACTGTATTGCAGACCCGACAGCGGCGGATACGCAACCCAACCGGTCTTGGCGAATTCACCGATACCCAGCGACAGGTTGATCAGCACAACGCCGGACACCAGCAGCCAGAAGCTCAGGGAGTTCAGGAACGGGAACGCAACGTCACGCGCGCCGATCTGCAGCGGCACTGCAAGGTTCATCAGGCCGGTGAAGAATGGCATCGCCATGAAGATGATCATGATCACACCGTGAGCGGTGAAGATCTGGTCATAGTGTTCAGGTGGCAGGTAGCCAGGCGAACCCTCGGTGGCCATGGCCAGCTGGGTACGCATCATGATCGCGTCGGCAAAGCCGCGCAGCAGCATGACCATGGCGACGACGATGTACATCACGCCGATTTTCTTGTGGTCGACCGAAGTCAGCCACTCGGTCCACAGGTACGTCCACTTCTTGAAGTAAGTGATCGCAGCGAACAGCGCCAGACCGCCGAGGGCGATCATGGCGATGGTCACCATCACGATCGGCTCGTGGAATGGGACTGCTTCCCAACTTAATTTACCAAACATCGTTTACTCCTCTGCCCCGGCAGCTGAATGCGAACCCGCGTCAATATCCGTGGCCGCCACTTCTTTCTCTTTCTTCTCGTGCTTCAGCGGCTTGCCCGGCTTCATACCTTCGTACTTGTCGACGATGATCTGGAACTGGTTCGGCGTGACCGACGAGTAGAGTTCGACTGGGTTGTTCTGGCTCGGTTTGGCCAGGGCCGCGTATTCAGCCTGATCAAGCTGTTTAGGCGACTTCTTGACTTCACTTACCCAGGCGTCGAAATCTTCCTGAGTGGTGGAGATAGCCTTGAATTTCATACCGGTGAAACCGGCACCGCTGTAGTTGGCGGAGATACCGTCCATTTCAGCGTTGCGGTCAGCGATCAGGTGCAGCTTGGTCTGCATGCCCGCCATCGCGTAGATCTGGCCGCCCAGGCCCGGGATGAAGAACGAGTTCATCACGGCATCGGAGGTGATCTTGAAGTTGATTGGCGTGTGCGCCGGGAACACGATCTTGTTGACCGTGGCAATGCCTTGTTCCGGGTAGATGAACAGCCACTTCCAGTCCAGCGCGACGACTTCGATGGTCACCGGCTTGACGTCAGACTCGATCGGACGATACGGGTCCAGCTCGTGAGTCGAGATGTAAGTGATGTAACCCAGGGCGATGATGATCAGCACCGGGATGGTCCATACGGCCACTTCGATCTTGGTCGAGTGCGACCACTTCGGCGTGTAGACGGCGTTCTTGTTCGAAGCGCGGTACTTCCAGGCAAACAGGAAGGTCATGATGATGACCGGCACGACGACCAACAGCATCAGCAGCGTGGCGGTGATGATCAGGTTGCGCTGTTCCAGGCCGACCTGGCCCGTTGGATTGAGCAAGGTCATGTTGCAGCCTCCCAGCAACAACGTGCCGAGCAGCGGCACTAGGCCTAGTAATCTGGGGTACCTGTTTTTACTCATCTCACGACCTCTAAAGCAGCTTGCGCAATGCAGTTGGGTTTTGATCGCCAACACTTCACCCTGCCAAGGGTTGGCATTTTCTTTGGATTGAATAAGGGCCGCCCGTCGCGCGTTACACGCTCGACAAAACCTTGGGACAGCGTTCAGTTCTTATTCGAATTCGTGGTCAAAGGCCTTGTTACAGACCAATTCCATTTGGTGCGGAAAATTGGAAAGGCACCGACACCAGGGTGTCTTGAAAACCTCGCGGCTCGCTCGACACCCGACCTCCTGATCAGTTCCTTGATAAAGGCTGAACAGCGCCGGGAATTCAGTGCGGGCGATTGTAGATAGGTAGCGCCCTATACACCATGTCTTATCCCGAAATAATTTTTATCACTCAGAGCAACAATCCATCGCCATTTTTGCAAAAGTTGCGCAAGTTATCGAAAGCATTTCTCAATAAAAGCGGCAAAATCTGCCAGCGTAACCGCCTCAAATCAGACAGCTCTGCACCCGATCTACAAACGCTGGGGCGGCGCAAAGCCCGATGTTCCAAGGGCTTCGCCCATCTGCCGGCGCCTGTTAAAACTGCCTGCTCTGGTACGTCCGTGCTCAAGCCCGAAAACACTAAAACTGGCCAATGTTTTTATGTAACAGGCGGCCAATCCGCCGCTTCCCGAGTCCCTGCGACAGCCCCTGTGTGACAACATGTCGCACATTTGCCGCACGCTTCATTGCCGTTCGTCACGGTGTTTTCACAAACGCCCTGAAATGCAAAACGCCCCGATTTTCATCAACGAAAATCGGGGCGTTTTGTTTATCGGCAGGTGCGCGCAGAAGTTGACTCAGCGCAGCGCTTTTCGATTTCGCGAAGTCAGCAGCGGCACCAGAATCACCACCAGCACGAACGCCACCAGCGCCCATTGCGCCAGCGACAGACCGAGGATCGGTGGATACGGCGTCGAGCAGAAACCGTCGACCTGGAAGCCCAGCGGGAAGATCTTTGCCAGCGGCAGATCATCGACAATCGGCTGCAGCACATCGACGCCACAGCTCACCGCCGGATAGAACTGCGTATAGACGTGATGCCCGGCCACACCGGCCCCGGCAATCGCACAGATCACCACCAGCGTCTCGAACACGGTGATGCTGCGACGGCTGCGCATGCCCGCGCCAATGAAGGCGAACAGTGCAATCAGCAACAGTGCATAGCGCTGCAGAATGCACAGCGGGCAAGGTGCTTCGCCGAGCACGACCTGCATGTAAAGTGCGCCGCCGATCAACGCCAGGCAGATGATCCCCAGCAACACCAGATAGCGCCGCTCACGCCCCAACCGCATCGTTTCCTCGCTCATTGCCTTTCCTTTGTAAGTCCATGGTCCAGCCGGCCGGCGGCTGAAATTGTCGCAAGTCTACACCGGGGCAATAAACGATAGAGCGGTTAAGGAATGATTAACCAACATGGCTTTTGCGGCGCGCAGAAGATTCGCGAGCAGGCTCGCTCCCACAATGGATCTGCGTCGAACGCAAATCCGGTGGGAGCGAGCCTGCTCGCGAACGACACAACTCGGTCTCGGATCACTCCAGAGCAGCAGCCGGCCCGAAGAACTCGTAACGGCTCTGTTTCTCCGGCACGCCCAACGCTTTCAGATGCCGTTTGATCGCGCCCATGAACCCCTTCGGTCCCAAGAAGTAAGCATCGACATCACGCTGCGCCGGCAGCCACTGGCCGAGCAGTTCTTCGTTGAGCAGGCCAACCTTGTCCGCCGCCGGGCTGACGCCATCCTCTTCGGCGTAGCAATAGAAGCGCTTGAGTTGCGGATGACGCGCCGCCAGCCCATCGACCCAGTCACGGAACGCGTGGACGCTGCCGTTGCGCGCGCAGTGGATAAAGTGCACCGGACGTTCGGTGGCCAGCGCTGCTTCCAGCATCGCCAGAGTCGGAGTGATGCCGACGCCGCCGCTGATCAGCACCAGCGGCTTGTCGCTGGCCGCCAGGGTGAATTCGCCCGACGGCGGGAACAGTTGGATGCTCGAGCCGACGTGCAGTTGATCATGCAGATAGTTGGACGCGCGGCCATTCGGTTCACGCTTGACGCTGATGCGGTACTGACCGTTATTGGCCAGTGACGACAGCGAATAGTTGCGACGGATTTCTTCGCCGTCGAGGATCAGCTTCATGCCGATGTACTGACCCGGTTCGGCCGCAAGAATCGGCCCTTTGTCTGCCGGTTCGAAGTAGAACGAGGTGATTTCCGCGCTCTCTTGCACTTTCGCCGCGACGATGAACTCTCGCGCACCGCGCCAGCCGCCGACGGCGTGTTCCTTCTGGTCATAGATCGCGGTTTCCGCGCCGATCAGGATGTCGGCCAGTTGCCCGTACGCAGCGCCCCAGGCACTCATCACCTCAGGCGTGGCGATCTCTTCGCCGAGCACTTCGGAAATGGCGCGCAACAGGCAGGTTCCGACGATCGGGTAGTGCTCTGGCAGAATCTGCAGGGCCACATGCTTGTTGATGATCTTCGCCACCAGATCGCCCAACTGGTCGAGCTGATCGATGTGCCGGGCGTACATCAGCACGCCGTTGGCCAAGGCACGCGGCTGATCGCCACTGGCCTGATGCGCCTGGTTGAACAGCGGCCGCACCTCTGGGTATTCGGAAAGCATCATGCGGTAAAAATGCGTGATCAACGCCTCGCCGCCGCTTTCCAAGAGAGGCACGGTGGATTTGATGATGGCACGATCCTGGACGCTAAGCATAAGGTGACTCCTGCGCTTCCTCGAAAGATTGCCTTGGGGATATCAGCTTTCGTGCCAACTAATTAACCCTTTAAATTCAATAGCTTGAAATCTGCGTAGTCATTTCGACACAAATGAACGTATAGTCATCGCGACTACACCTTGTCTCTTTGACTACATAACCATGATCGCCAAATCTCTGCTTACCGCCCTGCTGCCTCTGGTCGCCGACCTGTCCCGCGAACTGCCCGAAGGCGAGCGCTACCGGCGTTTGCTCGAGGCCATGCGCGCTTTGTTGCCCTGCGATGCCGCCGCGTTGTTGCGTCTGGATGGCGAGTCACTGGTGCCGCTGGCGGTGGACGGTTTGAGCACCGACACTCTCGGCCGGCGCTTTAAGGTCAGCGAGCACCCGCGTTTTGAAATCCTGCTGGCCGGCGCCGGGCCGACGCGCTTCGCTGCCGACAGCGACTTGCCCGATCCTTACGACGGATTGGTCGATGGCCTCGACGATCATCTTGAAGTTCACGACTGCCTCGGCTGTCCTTTATTCGTCGATGAAAAACTCTGGGGCCTGATCACCCTCGACGCACTGGACCCGGAGCGTTTCGAGCCGATCGAACTCGACGCCCTGCAAGCCTTCGCCAGCCTCGCCTCGGCCACGGTCAATGCCGCCGAACGCATCGAACGTCTGGCCACCCGCGCCGAAGACGAGCATCAGCGCGCCGAGGTTTACCGTCAGGCCAGCGGTCAGCAGAACCGCGAAATGATCGGCCAGAGCAAGGCGCATAAACGTCTGGTGGAAGAAATCAATCTGGTCGGCGGCAGTGATCTGACCGTTCTGATCACCGGCGAAACCGGGGTCGGCAAAGAGCTGGTAGCCCAAGCGATCCACGCCGCCTCCGCGCGCGCCGACAAACCGATGATCAGCCTCAACTGCGCCGCCCTCCCCGACACGCTGGTGGAAAGCGAACTGTTCGGCCACGTGCGCGGCGCCTTCACCGGCGCCACCAGCGACCGGCGCGGCAAGTTCGAACTGGCCAATGGCGGCACGCTGTTTCTCGATGAGGTCGGCGAGCTGTCGCTGACGGTCCAGGCCAAGTTGTTGCGCGTACTGCAGAGCGGTCAGTTGCAGCGCCTGGGTTCGGACAAGGAGCACCAGGTCGACGTGCGTCTGATTGCCGCGACCAATCGCGATCTGGCCGAAGAAGTGCGCAGCGGTCGCTACCGTGCCGACTTCTATCACCGTTTGAGCGTGTATCCGCTGCGAGTGCCGGCGCTGCGTGATCGCGGGCGCGACGTGTTGCTGCTCAGTGGTTTCTTTCTCGAGCAGAACCGCTCGCGCATGGGCCTCAATAGCCTGCGCTTGAACAGTGATGCTCAGGAAGCGCTGCTGGCCTACACCTGGCCGGGGAATGTCCGGGAGCTGGAGCATTTGATCGGGCGCAGTGCGCTGAAGGCGTTGGGCAATTGCAAGGTCAGGCCGAAGATTTTGAGTCTGAGCGCGGCGGATCTGGATTTGCCCCGTGAGGTTGTGGATAACGTGGTTGCGCCTGCCAATGCAGACTTGGCCAATGCAATGCCGATGATCGGTGGTGATTTGCGCAGTGCCACCGATGAGTTTCAGCGGCGCCTGATCAGTGCAGCGCTGGAGCGTCATCAGGATAACTGGGCGAGCGCGGCGCGAGAGTTGGGGGTGGATCGGGCGAATCTGGGGCGGATGGCCAAGCGTTTGGGGATGAAAGATTGATAGATGACGGCCAAGAGCCAAATGCCCCTCACCCCAGCCCTCTCCCAAAGGGAGAGGGAGCCGATTGGGGGATATTGGAGAACTCCGTCGACCTGAACGTGATTTACCGAATCCATAACCTGACCGGCTCCTGTGCGCTAGTCGATTCAAGCTCTTCGAATCCATAATCGACTCGTTTTTTCAGGTCGATGTATGACGCGCGACACCTCGGTCGGCCCCCTCTACCTCCGGGAGAGGGCTGGGGTGAGGGGCTTTTGATCTGTGACGACAAACTAAAGCCCACCCCATTCAAGCCGATAACCCGGCATCAAAGGTTTCTGGCGATTTCCACTCTCGCCCATCCACAGAAGGTTCTTATGTCCTCAACCAAAGCCCGCGCAGATTCACTTTCGCTTCTGCTGTTTACCTTGCGCAGCGGCAAGCTGATGGCGATCAACCTGCTGAAAGTCAGTGAAATCATCCCCTGCCCGCCGCTGACCAAGCTGCCGGAGTCGCACCCGCACGTCAAAGGCATCGCCTCCCTGCGCGGTGCATCGCTGTCGGTGATCGATCTCAGCCGCGCGATCGGCGAGCGGCCGCTGGAAGATCCCAACGGTGGCTGCCTGATCGTCACCGATGTCAGCCGTTCCAAGCAGGGTCTGCATGTGCAGGCGGTGAGCAAGATCGTCCATTGCCTGACCACCGACATCAAGCCGCCACCGTTCGGCTCTGGCGGCTCGCGCGCCTACATCACCGGCGTGACCTCGGTGGACGGTACGCTGGTGCAGGTGCTGGACATCGAAAAAGTCATCCACAGCATCGCCCCGGCGCAGATTGAAATGGCGCCGACCGACCTGACCATGGAAGACGCCGAAGTGCTCGGCAACGCGCGCATTCTGGTAGTCGATGACAGCCAGGTGGCCCTGCAGCAATCGGTGCACACCCTGCGCAACCTCGGCCTGCAATGCCACACCGCGCGCAGTGCCAAGGAAGCCATCGACTGCCTGCTCGACCTGCAAGGCACCGCGCAGCAGATCAACCTGATCGTTTCCGACATCGAAATGTCGGAAATGGACGGCTACGCCTTCACCCGCACCCTGCGCGAGACCCCGGACTTTGCGCACTTGTACGTCTTGCTGCACACCTCCCTCGACAGCGCGATGAACAGTGAAAAGGCGCGGCTGGCCGGTGCCAATGCAGTGCTGACCAAGTTCTCCTCGCCGGAGCTGACCCAACGTCTGATCGAAGCCGCCAAGCACGTCGCGGCCAATGGGCACTGAGTCTTGGCCGAGACGTTTTGCTTTCTGCTGCGGCGCGACTTGAGTGAAGCGGTGCCGGATGCGCAGTGGCCGGACGGGGTTGAGCTGTCCGTCTACCGCGAGGAGCTGGCGCCGGCGGTGCATCAGTTGATGCAGCTTGGACATCTGAAAGGTGGCGGTCGAGCGCCGTCACTGGACGATTGGCGTCAGCGCTTTGCCAGCGACCCTGAATACGACCCTGCGTTGTGTTTCATTGCCTGCGATGCCGAGGGCGTGGTGGGCGTGGCGCAGTGCTGGACCAGTGCGTATATCAAGAATCTGGTGGTGCACCCGCGAATGCAGGGTCGGGGGCTTGGGCGGGCGTTGTTGCTGCATGCCTTTAGCGTCTTTCAACAGCGCCGCGAGGGCTTTGTCGATTTGCGGGTTCTGGAGGACAACCTGCGGGCGCGGCGGTTGTATGAGAGTGTCGGGATGGTTGTGGTCCGCCGGGAATTGGTGCCGGACTGATTAAAGTCAAAAGATCGCAGCCTTCGGCAGCTCCTACAGGAAACCGCATTTCCATGTAGGAGCTGCCGAAGGCTGCGATCTTTTAGCGGTGCCCCAGGCAACAAAACTCTTCAGGCAGACTCCAACCTTGGCCACCCACGACCAAGGACGCCCAATTTGAAAATCCTCACCGCAATCCTGCTCAGCCTCACCGCCCTGGCCTCCCAGGCCCACGCCTCCAGCCCCGACGCCTGGGCCGCCTACGACAAGACCGTGCTCGCCAGTTGCACCAAGGCCAGCGGTCTGAAAAACGTCAAACCGGTCGGCACACCCGCGCAATTCGATGACCGCGTCGGTTACACCGCCGTTCTGCTGCAAGGCCAATACCCGCAAAAACACATGAAAGGCCAGCAAGGCAGCGAGCTGTGCCTGTACAACAAACAGTCGAAAACCGCGTTCGTCAACGAGTGGGATTCGATTCGCCCAACCGCCAAACCTCAGTGAATGGCGCACAACTTGCTTCGACCAGGGCCTGTGCGGTGGTTTTCCGCCACCGTTTCACACCCTGATTGAAGACAGATCGCTTAATGAATACGACGTTTTCCTGCGTAGGTTGCGGCAAATGCTGCACTGACCACCATGTCCCGCTGACGCTGGCCGAAGCGCGGATGTGGGCGGCCGATGGCGGTCAGGTGATCGTGCTGGTCGAGGCGTTTCTCGGCAATGGCCTGGGCCTGCCGGCGCAGCAGCGCGAACATGCCGAGCGCCGTTCGGCAGTGGTCCGCAGTGGCACTGCCGATGCTCACGTGGCGATCACCTTTGCCGCCTACAACGTCGGCCCCTGCCGGAATCTTGACGACGACAAGCGCTGCCGGATCTACGAGCGGCGCCCGCTGGTGTGCCGGATTTACCCGGCGGAAATCAATCCGCACATCCCGCTCAATCCTGCTGCCAAGGATTGCCCACCGGAGTCCTGGGGACAGGGACCGGAGCTGATCGTGGGCGGCGAGTTGGTTGATCGGGAACTGCTGGAGTTGATTCAGCGTTCGCGTCAGGCGGATCGGGATGACATCAGACTCAAGGATGCGATCTGCGCAACGTTGGGGATTCGCACCACGGCGCTCAAGGGCGACGGGTTCACCGCGTACTTGCCGAACATGGATGCCTTTGCGGCAGTGATCGACCAAGTGAGCGCGCAACCGCTGGCGGCGCGAACCAGTGAATGGCTGTTTCATTTGTCTGGCGATGACGTAGCCGGACAGGTACTGGCTGCGGGTGGGCAGGTGGTGACGGAACCGGCGCAGACTTATGCGTTCATTTCATTGCGCGCGGCTTGATCTGACATTTGTGGTGTAGCGGCTGTCGCATTCGCGAGCAGGCTCGCTCCCACATTGGATCTGCGCCAAACACAAAACCTGTGGGAGCGAGCCTGCTCGCGAAGAGGCCAGCACCATCACTTTCCGATGTCAGCGCTTGCCCATCGACCGACGCGTACCCGGCGGCGCCATGCCCGGGGTTTTGGTGTGGCCATTCTTCGCGCCATTCTTGTACCACGGCTGATTCGAGCCTTTCGCCGAGGCAAGCTCGCCCGGCTTGAACGGGAACTTGAACGCCGGGATCTCGGCCTTGGTTTCGCTGGCATCAGCCACTTCAGCCGGGACGTCGCTCACAGCGTCGTCAACCGGCGGTTGGGTCGGGGAAGTCATAAAAGCTCCGGGAACAAAAAGTCGGCCCGATCAGTGAGCCGCAAAGGCGCGCAGTATACCTGTGCGCTCTGGCTCGGCATCTGAAGATTTGCACCGTGCGCTGAACGGTTTTCCCCTCACCCTAACCCTCTCCCTGGGGAGGGGACAGACCGAGTTTTTTACTCGAGGTTCGCCGACAAGGGATACCGAGTCGAACTCAGGTTTGAAAAACCCACAAATCGGCTCCCTCTCCTTGGGGAGAGGGCTGGGCGGGCGGCGTTCCGATGAGGGGCGAATCCAACACAAGACCATCGCCGCACACTGCTACTCCCCATCTATCCAAACGAAACTGACAATCCTGACAGCCAGCCGTCACCCTGCCGACCGCCTGACCGGTTTA
>NZ_RAZO01000250.1:0-6400 GCF_004307535.1 Pseudomonas sp. Sample_9 | reverse complement strand
GAAACTGACAATCCTGACAGCCAGCCGTCACCCTGCCGACCGCCTGACCGGTTTATAACTGGTCAATCTGCCCAAACTCCAGACTTCGGCGCCGCGCATGTCCATCCAGAAAAACAAAATCCTGCTGGCCACTCTCCTCATTCTGCTGGCAGCCGCCGGCCTGTGGTTCGCGTTGAAACCGGCGCCGGCCAAACTGGCTACACCGACTGCCATCCCGGTGCGGGTGGTGACGGTCAGCGCCAAAGACGTGCCGCGTTACACCAGCGGCATCGGCTCGGTGCTGTCGCTGCACAGCGTGGTGGTGCGCCCGCAGATCGACGGGATCCTGACGAAGATCCTGGTCAAGGAAGGCCAACGGGTCAAAGCAGGCGACCTGCTCGCCACCATCGACGACCGCTCGATCCGCGCCAGCCTCGACCAGGCCCGGGCGCAGTTGGGCGAGAGTCAGGCGCAGTTGCAGGTCGCGCTGGTCAATCTCAAGCGCTACAAACTGCTCAGCGTCGACGACGGCGTATCGAAACAGACCTTCGACCAGCAACAGGCCTTGGTCAATCAGCTCAAAGCCACTGCGCAAGGCAATCAGGCCTCGATCGATGCGGCGCAGGTGCAACTGTCCTACACGCAGATTCGCTCCCCGGTCACCGGGCGCGTCGGTATTCGTACCGTCGATGAAGGCAACTTCCTGCGCATGACCGACACCCAAGGCCTGTTCACCGTCACGCAGATCGACCCGATCGCCGTCGAGTTCTCCCTGCCGCAGCAGATGCTGCCGACCCTGCAGAGCCTGATCAGCGATCCGCAACGCGCACCGGTCAAGGCGTACATCGGCGCCGATACTGATGGCGAAACCGGCAATCTGCTCGGCGAAGGTCAGCTGACCCTGATCGACAATCAGATCAACGCCAACACTGGCACCATCCGCGCCAAGGCCGAATTCGCCAATGCCAGCCAGAAGCTCTGGCCGGGTTTGCTGGTGACGGTAAAAATTCAGACGGCTGTGGATAAAGATGCGCTGGTGGTTCCGCCCACCGTCGTACAGCGTGGCCTCGAACAACACTTTGTTTACCGCGTGAAGGACGACAAGGTCGAGGCGGTGCCGGTGCAAATGGTTTATCAGGGCAGCGGCCAGGACATCATCAAAGGTGTCAACGCTGGTGACGTGCTGGTGACCGACGGCCAGTCGCGACTCAAACCTGGCTCGAGCGTGCAAGTCATGAGCGAGCCAGCGCAAGTGGTGCAGGCGGAGCCCAAGCCATGAACTCGCACAAGGGCATCTCGACCTGGTGCATCGATCACCCGGTGGCGACGATTTTGCTGACGTTCGCTTTGGTACTGGTCGGCGTAATTGCCTTCCCGCGCTTGCCGATTGCGCCACTGCCGGAAGCGGAGTTTCCTACGATCCAGGTCTCGGCACAGTTGCCCGGCGCCAGCCCCGACACCATGGCTTCCTCAGTGGCGACGCCGCTGGAGGTGCAATTCAGCGCCATCCCCGGCATGACCCAGATGACCTCCAGCAGCGCGCTGGGCTCAACTCTGCTGACCTTGCAGTTCACCCTCGACAAAAGCATCGACACCGCCGCCCAGGAAGTACAGGCGGCGATCAACACCGCCGCCGGCAAGTTGCCCAAAGACATGCCGACGCTGCCCACATGGAAGAAGGTCAACCCGGCCGACAGCCCGGTGCTGATCCTCAGTGTCAGCTCGACACAGATGCCCGGCACCGAGCTCAGCGACCTGGTGGAAACCCTTCTCTCGCGTCAGATCAGCCAGATCGACGGCGTCGGCCAGATCAACATCACCGGTCAGCAACGCCCGGCGATTCGCGTGCAGGCTTCGGCGGACAAACTCGCGGCGATTGGCCTGACCCTCGCCGATATCAGACTGGCGATCCAGCAGACCAGCCTTAATCTGGCTAAAGGTGCGCTGTACGGCGAATCAAGCATCTCCACGCTCTCGACCAACGATCAGTTGTTCCACCCCGATGACTACAGCCAGCTCATCGTTTCCTACAAGGACGGCGCCCCGGTTCACCTGCGCGATGTCGCCAAAGTCGTCAACGGTGCGGAAGATGCCTACGTGCAGGCCTGGGCCGGAGATCGCCCCGGTGTGAATCTGGTGATTTTCCGCCAGCCCGGCGCCAACATCGTTGAAACCGTCGACCGCATTCAAGCCGCCCTGCCCGGCCTCGAAGCGATGCTGCCGGCCTCGGTGCAGGTGAAAACCCTGATCGACCGCACGCAGACCATTCGCGCCTCGCTGCATGAAGTCGAGATCACCTTGCTGATCGCGATCCTGCTGGTGGTCGCGGTGATGGCGCTGTTCCTGCGCCAGTTGTCGGCGACGCTGATTGTTTCGGCGGTGCTCGGCGTCTCGCTGATCGCCAGTTTCGCCCTGATGTACATCCTTGGCTTCAGCCTGAACAACCTGACGCTGGTGGCGATCGTCGTCGCGGTCGGCTTCGTCGTGGACGATGCGATCGTGGTGGTGGAAAACATCCATCGCCATCTCGAGGCCGGCGATGACATGCGCGAGGCGGCGATCAAGGGGGCCGGCGAGATTGGCTTCACCGTCGTTTCGATCAGTTTCTCACTGGTGGCGGCGTTCATTCCGCTGCTGTTCATGGGCGGTGTGGTCGGGCGCCTTTTCAAGGAATTCGCTCTGACCGCGACTTCGACGATCATGATTTCCGTGGTGGTGTCGCTGACCCTGGCGCCAACCCTTGCCGCGCTGTTTATGCGTAAGCCGGTACATCACGCCAATGCCAAACCCGGCTTCAGCGAACGCTTGCTCGGCTGGTACGAAAAAGGCCTGCGTCGCGCTCTCGACCATCAGAAACTGATGATCGGCGTGTTCGGGCTTTCGCTGGCGTTGGCGATCGCCGGGTACATTTTCATTCCCAAGGGGTTCTTCCCGGTGCAGGACACCGGGTTCGTCCTCGGCACCACCGAAGCCGCTGCGGATATTTCCTACGGCGACATGGTGAAAAAACACTTGGCGATGGCCGAAATCGTCGCGGCCGATCCGGCGGTGCAGGCCTTCTCGCACTCCGTCGGGGTTTCCGGCAGCAACCAGACCATCGCCAACGGGCGCTTCTGGATCGCCCTGAAAAAACGTGGTGATCGCGATGTCAGCGCCAGCCAGTTCATCGACCGCATCCGCCCGCAACTGATGAAAGTGCCCGGCATCGTCCTGTATCTGCGCGCCGGGCAGGACATCAACCTCAGCTCCGGGCCGAGCCGTGCCCAGTATCAATATGTGCTGAAGAGCAATGACGGCGCGACCCTCGCCACCTGGACCCAGCGCCTGACCGAAAAACTGCGCAGCAGTCCGGCATTCCGCGACATATCCAATGACCTGCAACTGGGCGGCAGCATCACTCACATCAGCATCGACCGCAGCGCCGCCGCGCGTTTCGGCCTGACTGCAAGCGATGTCGACGAGGCGCTGTACGATGCATTCGGCCAACGGCAGATCAATGAATTCCAGACCCAGGTCAATCAGTACAACGTGATTCTGGAACTGGATACCAAACAACGCGGCAAGGCCGAAAGCCTCAACTATTTCTACCTGCGCTCGCCACTGAGCGGCGAGATGGTGCCGCTGTCGGCGCTGGCAAGGTTTGACGCGCCAACCATCGGCCCGCTGTCGATTGCCCATGACGGCATGTTCCCCGCCGCCAACATGTCATTCAACCTCGCCCCCGGCGTGGCATTGGGCGATGCGGTGATTCAGCTCAACCAGGCCAAGGCCGAGATCGGCATGCCCACCGCGATCAGCGGCAATTTTCAGGGTGCGGCGCAGGCGTTCCAGAGTTCGCTGGCCAGCCAGCCATGGCTGATTCTGGCGGCGCTGGTGGCGGTGTACATCATTCTCGGCGTGCTTTATGAAAGCTTCGTGCATCCGCTGACGATCATTTCGACCCTGCCGGCGGCAGGTCTGGGCGCGGTGATCATGCTGTGGATCTGCGGCCAGGACTTTTCGATCATGGCGTTGATCGGCCTGGTGCTGCTGATCGGCATCGTCAAAAAGAACGGCATCCTGATGATCGACTTCGCGCTCGAGGCGCAGCGCCAGCGCGGTCTGCCGCCGCAGGAGGCGATTTTCGAAGCGTGCATCACCCGGTTCCGGCCGATCATCATGACCACCCTCGCCGCCCTGCTCGGTGCGTTGCCGCTGATGCTCGGTTACGGCACCGGCGCCGAACTGCGCCAGCCGCTGGGGATTGCCGTAGTCGGCGGTTTGCTGGTCAGCCAGATGCTGACGCTGTTCACCACGCCGGTCATATACTTATGGCTCGAGCGGCTGTTTCACCGGCACTCACACCCACTAGCCCCAACGCCCGCAACGGCACTGGCGACCACAGACTGAGGCGGTCATGCGCGTTCTGATTATCGAAGACGAAGAAAAAACCGCGGACTATCTGCACCGTGGCCTGACCGAACAGGGCTACACCGTCGACCTTGCCCGCGACGGTGTCGAAGGCCTGCATCTGGCGCTGGAATGCGACTACGCCGTGATCGTCCTCGACGTCATGCTGCCGGGGCTCGATGGCTTCGGCGTACTGCGCGCATTACGTGCGCGCAAGCAGACCCCGGTGATCATGCTCACCGCCCGCGAGCGCGTCGAAGATCGGATCAAGGGCCTGCGCGACGGCGCCGACGATTACCTCGGCAAACCGTTTTCCTTTCTCGAACTGGTTGCCCGCCTGCAAGCCCTGACCCGCCGTAGCGGCGGCCACGAACCGGTGCAAGTGACCATCGCCGACCTGTGGATCGACCTGATCAGCCGCAAAGCCACCCGCGCCGGCACGCGCCTGGATCTGACCGCGAAAGAGTTTTCCCTGCTCAGCGTGCTCGCCCGTCGCCAGGGCGAAATCCTTTCGAAGACCGCTATCGCCGAAATGGTCTGGGACATCAATTTCGACAGTGACGCCAACGTCGTCGAAGTCGCGATCAAACGCCTGCGCGCCAAGCTCGACGGGCCGTTCAACGAAAAACTGCTGCACACCATTCGCGGTATGGGCTATGTGCTGGAGAGCCGTGGTGTCCAGTAACTCGATTGCATTGCGCCTCAGCGGCATGTTCACGCTGGTGGCGCTGGTGGTGTTTCTGTTGATTGGCGGCGCGCTGTATCAGCAGGTCGACAAAGGTCTGGGTTTGTTGCCCGAAGCCGAGCTGGATGCGCGTTACAGCGTGCTCGAATCCACCGTTGGCCGTTACGGCACGCCGGAGCATTGGGTGAAGATCAACAACAAGCTCAAACTGCTCGGTGAGGAAGACAAGCGCATCAGTTTCTGGATCAGCAGCGGTGATCCGCGCTACGAATACGGCAACCTTACGCCGCAGATTCGTGCCGCCATCAATGGCCCGTTGGGCATGCATGATCTGCAACTGCCCGATCAGCCCTACCCGCTGAAAGTGCTGGTCAGTCAGTTCCCCGCCAAGGATCAGCGCCCGCCGCTGCGTTTCATGATCGGCATCGACACCGAGACGCTGCATCAGACCCAGCATCACTTGCTCATCGCCCTGATCAGTCTGGCGATTGCCGGCGTGCTGCTGGCCTCGGCATTGGGCTATTGGGTCGCAAGAATCGGTCTGAAGCCGTTGATCAAACTATCGCAGGAAGCCCAGCGTCTGGCACCACCGCTGCGCGCCGGACGCTTGCGCCTGTCGCCGCTGCCGCCGGAACTGGAACAGTTTGTCGAGTCGTTCAACTCGACCCTGGAACGGGTCGAATTGGCCTATTCGCGGCTGGAATCGTTCAACGCCGACGTCGCCCATGAACTGCGTTCGCCGCTGACCAACCTGATCGGCCAGACCCAGGTCGCGCTGACTCGCGGGCGCTCCGCCGAACACTATTTCGAAGTGCTGCAATCCAATCTCGAAGAGCTGGAGCGGCTGCGTTCGATCATCAACGACATGCTGTTTCTGGCCAGTGCCGATCAGGGCAACAAGGCGACCAAACTGACCTCGACGTCACTGGCTGATGAGGTGGCGACGACGCTGGACTATCTGGATTTCATCCTTGAAGACGCGCAGGTTGAAGTGCAGGTCAGCGGCGATGCGCAAGTGCAGATCGAGGTCGCGCATCTGCGCCGGGCGCTGATCAATTTGCTCAGCAACGCGGTGCAGCACACCGAACCGGGTCAAGTGATCGAAGTGCGCATCGAAGTTGAAGAACATCAGGTGAGCATTGGCGTGGCCAATCCCGGGACGCCGATTGCCAGCGAGCATCTGCCGAGGTTGTTCGAACGGTTTTATCGGGTCGATGCCTCGCGCAGCAACAGCGGCAATAACCACGGGCTGGGGCTGGCCATCGTCAAGGCGATTGCGCTGATGCATGGCGGGGATGTGTTTGTGCGCAGTGACCGGGGCATGAACACCTTCGGCATTCACCTTCC
>NZ_RAZO01000315.1:0-1644 GCF_004307535.1 Pseudomonas sp. Sample_9 | reverse complement strand
GACGGCTGGGTGGAAATCGAAGAAATCCGCCTGACCTGGCTGAACCAGCCGCTGCCCGCCAGCGCCCGGGTCGTACCGCGACAAATGCGCGCACGGGGCCAGGTGCAGTTGAGCATCTGACCGGATGCCTAATAAAAGTCATTAAACACGAGCAACTGCGCGCATTTCTTCGCTACAATCTCCCCCCGATTATAAGGACGTCTCCTGATCGGGCCCCGCAACAGCGTCAATGCGCATGCATCGACATCAAAATCGCCCACAGAGAGCCGCCCACACAGATCGAGTGAAGTTGGCGCGCTTGCCTGTTCTTCCGGCAAAAACCCGCTTTTCGCGAATCTGCAGAGCTGTCATTCGCTCGGCCACCGCGTTGTTTGCCCTTGCGGGCAGGTGCCAGGCCAAGGCAGCCCTTTTTTGAGGTTCACGTCTTCAAAAGAGCGTGAAAAAAACGGGTTTTCACAACTTCACAAGAGTGTGGCGAGCAAATGAATAGTTTTGCGTCTGAACATGCACCATTAGCGTCCGAAACAGCCCAACGACACAGGACCGGGTATACCTCGAACATCGGAGCCTGAAGCCTGTCCGCTACGGATTTGGTTGCACGAAAACGGATGTCTCGACCATAAGTCGAATTGCCAGCCCTGCGTGAAAATGCGTTCATGGAACGCTTGAAACCAGGCCGCACGCATCCGTCGAAGTTGCGAAAAATTGCGAAGATTCGGACATGGCCAACCTGACCACGGATAGCCCGGGCCCACTGACCTGCCCTGGAACGCCTGGCAGCCATGCCGACAATTTGGTGCTGCAGATTTGGGAGACGCGTTAAATGGCGCATAACGAAGCAGTCGACGTAGTTCTGGTAGGGGCCGGCATCATGAGTGCCACTCTGGCCGTACTGCTCAAAGAGCTCGACCCCGCGATCAAGCTGGAAGTCGTCGAGCTGATGGATTCCGGCGCCGCCGAGAGTTCCAATCCGTGGAACAACGCCGGTACCGGTCACGCCGGCCTGTGCGAGCTGAACTACACCCCGCAGGCTGCCGATGGCAGCGTCGACATCAAGAAAGCCGTGCACATCAACACCCAGTTCGAGGTGTCGAAGCAGTTCTGGTCGTACCTGACCAAAAAAGGCACGTTCGGCTCGTGCAAATCCTTCATCAGCCCGGTACCGCACCTGAGTTTCGTTCAGGGCGAGAGCGGTGTGTCGTTCCTCAAGGAACGCTTCAACGTGTTGAGCAAGCACCACGCGTTTGCCGACATGGAATACACCGAAGACAAGGGCAAGATGGCCGAGTGGATGCCGCTGATGATGCCGGGCCGCTCGCCCGACGAAGTCCTCGCCGCCACCCGCGTGATGAACGGCACCGACGTCAACTTCGGCGCCCTGACCAATCAGTTGCTCAAGCACCTGAGCAGCGCCCCGGACACTCAGGTCAAATACTGCAAGCGCGTGACCGGCCTCAAGCGTAACGGCGCCGGCTGGACCGTCAGCATCAAGGACGTCAACAACGGCAACACCCGCGAAGTCGACGCAAAGTTTGTCTTCCTCGGTGCCGGTGGCGCGGCCCTGCCGTTGCTGCAGGCTTCGGGCATCGAAGAAAGCAAAGGCTTCGGCGGCTTCCCGATCAGTGGCCAGTGGCTGCGTTGCGA
>NZ_RAZO01000448.1:0-22026 GCF_004307535.1 Pseudomonas sp. Sample_9 | reverse complement strand
ATCGCCGATGGTAGTGTGGGGTTTCCCCATGTGAGAGTAGGTCATCGTCAAGATTGAATTCCGAAACCCCTGTCTGCTAACGCAGACAGGGGTTTTGTCATTTCAGCGTGTACAAAAAGATCAGGCTATTCGGCGAGTCTTGCTGCTGCGTCTTGCCTGCCACTTGCGCCACCAGATATAAACGCCCGTCCCTGACAACCCCGCAATCAACACACCCAGTAACGCGATCATTACCTGCCCTGTCACCCCGATGATCCGTCCTCCATGTATGGGCAACTGAAGTCGATAGAACTGCTCTCCAAGCGTGCCCTGTCCCGCGATCTCCTGTCCCAATAATCGGCCATCGGTACCGTGAAAGAACAACCAGGATTTTCCATGGGCGTCCGTATCGTGCTGTCCAAATCCTGCGCCGTAGAAGTTGTACTCAAAGCTGTAATACAACTCGCCGATTGCCGCCGTCAGTCCTAATCGTTTCCCTTCCTGCAATGCCCTTTCGTACGCCTGTTGATAACTCAACTGTGTCGTCCCCAGTTGATTGGCGGGCATTCGTCCTCTGGCTTCATAAACGCTCGGCTCGATGGGCGAAAACAACGAAACTGCAGGCTTGAACACCTGGCTCGGCAAGTTCATCGCCACGCTGCTGACGGCGATCGGTAACAGCAGCAGCCACAACCACAATCCTCCGGCGCGATGCAGGTCGAAGTTCAAGCGGTAGGCATGCCCGCCTTTGACCTTCCATGCAGTAGCCCACTTCTTCCAGAATGGCTTGCCGCGCGGCAAGGTCAGCCACAATGCGACAAAACAGTCGATCACCCACGCGATGGCGACCCCACCCATCAACAGCAGTCCCCAGTTACCGGGCAATGTCAGGTTGTAGTGAAACTCCAGAATGAACGGGATGAAGTTCTCCCGCTGAAAACAACATTCACCCCAGTAGCGCGCGCCTTTTTGCTCCGCGCTGATCGGGTCCAGATAGAACACCTGATTGCGCTCATCGAACGGCTGGCCCGTCGCCGGATCTTTACGCGGAACGGCCGCCAGCAGCGCCGTATGCCCCGCCTCATGCGGATATTCCATGTACCAGACTTGCAGTTTCGGATGTGCAGTCTGCACCGCATCTACCAACGCGCCCGGCGACAAGCGCTCACCCACTGACGTCGCTTCGTAGAACTGCGGATTCAGCCACTCATCCAGTTCGTGATTGAACGCCAGCACACTGCCAGTCAGCCCGGCCAACAATAAAAACACTGCTGTAGCCAAGCCAATATATCGATGCAACAAAACCAGAAACGCACGCATGTAAGACACCCCGAAGAAACGACAAAGCCAGCCCCTGATAGCAGGGGCTGGCTTTTTTATGCACAGTACATAGCTCTAGAACTGATAGCTGACGGTCGCCGCTACGTTGCGTTCTTCGCCCATGTAGCAGAAGTTCAGACTGGCGCAGGACGCGACATAGGATTCATTGGTCAGGTTGTTCGCGTTGAGCCGAACATCAACACCCTTCAAACCAATCTTGCCCAGGTCATAACCAATCGAGGCATCGAACAGCGTGTAAGACGGCACCTTCATCGTGTTCTCCGCATCGGCCCAGCTGTAGCCGACATAGCGCACCCCACCACCCAAGCGCAGGCCATCAAGTGCGGCGCTGTCGAACTTGTAGTCAGCCCACAGCGAGGCCATGTGGCGCGGCGCTTGAGTTGGCGAGTTGCCCTTGTTCTCGATTACATCAGTGGGCGTGCTCAAAGTACTGATCATCGATTTGGAATATTCGATATCAGTGAAGGTGTAACTGCCCAGTACTTTGAAGTTATCGGTCAGTTGCATATGCGCTTCCAGTTCCAGACCTTGCGAGCGTACGGCGCCGACTGCGCGGTAGAAGTTCTCCTGCGGCAGTTTGGTCGCGAGGTTTTCTTGGTCGATGCGGAACAGCGAGGCGGTAAACAGGTTGTCGGTGCCCGGCGGCTGATACTTCAAACCGACTTCCCACTGCGTGCCATCGGTGGGGGCCAGTGGATTGCCGGCGCTGTCGGCATAGGAGTTCGGGTTAAACGACTCGGAGTAGCTGATGTATGGCGCCAGACCGTTATCGAACAGGTATAAAGCGCCGGCACGGCCAGTGAGTTTCGTGCGCCGATCATTGATCTCTGTACCCACCGGCCGCCCCGCTTCGGCGATGCGGTTTTCATCGGATGTCTCGACCCAGTCCTGACGCAGGCCCAGCGAGAAGCGCCACTTGTCCATCTCGATCAGGTCTTGCAGATACACACCGGTCTGTTCGAGGCGACGCAGATAGCTGGTCTCACCGTACATCTCGATCGCCGAGTTGCCGTACACCGGATTGAACGCATTGATTGGCGCGAGGCCACCGCTGGTCCAGTCGACCACGGTTTTGCGCCGTTGATAATCCGCGCCCATCAGGACCGTGTGCTTGGTCGCGCCGGTGAAGAATTCGGCCTGCAGCATGTTGTCGACGATGAACGCATGCAGGCGCTCATCACCGCCGGTGTAATAGCGGTTCAGTTCATTGCTGGTCGGGGTGGTCCAGCCATAGGCGTAGACCTGATCCATGTTCACTTTGGAATCGAGATAGCGGAAGTTCTGCCGCGCGGTGAAGACATCGTTGAAGCGATGTTCGAACTGATAGCCGAACGACTGCTGGTCACGAGAGTAGCCGTCGATCCCCGGTTCGCCCTCGAAGAAGCGCGGCGAGATGCGCTCGCCATTGCGCTGATGGATCGTGCCGTCCGCCGGAACGCCGCCGTGGTAACCACCGTCCGGATCGTGTTGCAGATAGGCCTGCAGGGTCAGCGAGGTGTCTTCGCTGAAATCGATGCTCAGCGTCGGCGCGAGGGCGAAGCGTTTTTCCTTGTTGTGATCGAATTGCGTGTCGGACTGATCGCTCAATCCGGTCAGACGATAGGCAATGCGCTTGTCGTCATCGACCGGACCGCTGAAGTCAAACCCAACCCCACGCTGGCCTTGCGTCCCCACTGTGGCCTGCACCTGATGGTAGGCCTCATACAACGGCTTTTTGCTGGTCAGCGCGACCAGACCGCCGGGCGAGCTACGGCCGTACAGCACGGACGACGGGCCTTTGAGAATGTCCACACGCTCAAGGAAATACGGATCGACCTGCATGGTGCTGTAGGTGCCACTGTCACCCATCGACTTGAGGCCATCGAGGTAAATGTTGTCCACCGAGCCGTCGTTGAAACCGCGCATCGCCACGTAGTCGTAACGATGGGTGGCGCCGTACGGGTTGGTCAGCACGCCCGGGGTGTAGCGCATCGCTTGCGAGACGGTTTGCGAACCCTGGTCATCCATTTGCTCGCGTGTGACCACGGATACGCTTTGCGAGGTCTCCAGCAGCGCGGTACTGGTCTTGGTGGCGATCTGGCTGTGGGTGGCGTTGTAGCCGGCCATGCTGCCCAGCGCGTTGCCGAGGGCGAAACCTTTGATGTCGGTGGTCGGCAAGGCCAGTGCTTCGCTTTCAGCGACTGGGCGCAGGATGTAGCTGCTGCCGTCCTGGCTGACGGCTTCCAGTCCGGTACCGCCGAGCAAATGGCTCAAGGCCTGATCGGTCGAATATTCACCCTGCACGCCGGGAGATTGCTGACCTTGAGTCTGTTGCGGCGTCATCGCCAAGGTGATGCCGGCCTGCCGGGCGAACTGATTCAATGCCTCGCCCAATGGCCCTGCAGCAATGTTGTAGCGGTGGCTGATCTCGGTGCCGGCAGTGTTGGCGGCCAGACTCAGACTTGGTAATACGCTGACGCCCAGCGCGGAGGACAACAGTGCTGCCCGAACCGCATGGCGCAGCGGTGCCGATGGTGCAGTGAAATTCAGAGGGTTCTTACAAATGGCGCGGACAGTCATTGTGGATTTCCGTAGGCAGTCGCGGGGGCTGAGTTGAAGTGCTTACTGACTAAGCCGGACTGCCTGCGAAAACCCGCCAAAAATAATCACACCGCACGTTCCAGGGTCACCCACCAGCGGGTGCGATAACGCAATTGCACCGGCAGCGTCTGCGGCAGGACCGCCAGCAGCCTGTCGGTGTCCTCCAGACGGAACACCCCAGAAAGGCGCAGGTCAGCAATTGCCTCCGTACATCCCAGAAAACCGGGGCGATAACGCGCGACTTCAGCCAGGAAGTCACCCAGCCGCATATTGCGCGTGACAATCAAACCGTCGAGCCAGGCGCCCGCATCCATATCCGGCGTCGGCGCTGCGCGCAAACCGCTTTGATCGACCAGAAAACTCTGCCCGGCGAGTGCTTCGAGGGAATGACCGCCAGCGCGAACCAACACCCGGCCACGGGTAACGCTGAGCCGCGTGCACTGTTCTTCCTGACGCAAAATGAAACGCGCATCGACCGGCGCATAACTGCCGTGGCGATTCTGTATGCGCAGCGGTCGATCGGCCGCCGCGCCTTCGTCAGCGCCGCCGCAGGTAACGATGATCTCGCCACGGGTCAGTTTGATCAGGCGCTGCTGCGCGGTGTAATCCAGATCCACGGCGCTGGCGGTGTTGAGTTCGATGCGCGTGCCGTCGGGCAACTGGAAACCGCGCCGTTCGCCGGTCGCCGTCGCGTAGTCGGCACTCCATTGCTGCCAGGCGGCGCTGTCCTTGGCCAGCCACGCGGCGGAGCCCATCAACAGCGCGCCCGTCAACAACTTCAAGGCCTGGCGTCGGCCTAGCCCCTGCGCACTGTTTTCCAAGGTGTTGAAAGCGACCTGCGCACCCGGCACGGCGCGCAGACTGGAACTCAATTCGGCTTGCAGCGACTGCACCCGCTGCCAGGCGATTTCATGTTCATGATGCTCGGCGCGCCACTGCTCACATTGGCGAGTCAGCCGCGAATTGCCGTGGTTGTTGCGCAGCCGCAGCAGCCAGTGAATCGCTTGCTTGACCACGTGTTGGCGCGGTTCGACGCGGCGGGCGAGTGAGAGGTTATCCACAGGCATCAGTTTTCATACCGCAACACATAGCAGTGATACAGCGCATCGGCGACGTAGCGTTCCACTGAACGTACCGACACGCCCAACTGCTCGGCGATCTGTTTGTGAGTCAAACCTTCGCACTGCGCCAGGAGAAACGCCTGACGCACTTTCGGCTTAAGTCCTTCCAGCATGCGCGCAATGCTTTCCAGCAGTTCCAGCACCAACGCGCGCGATTCGGCGTCAGGTACTTCGCCTTCAGGCAAGTGAGCAATGGTTTCCAGATAGGCCCGCTCGATTTCCTCGCGGCGCCAATGGTCTATCACCAGACCGCGCGCGATGGTCCGCAGGAACGCGCGGGGCGCTTTCAGTTCGAGGCGTTCGGTACGTTGCAGCAGGCGCAGGAAGGTGTCCTGAGCCAGATCCGCTGCATCCGCTGCGTTGCCCAGCCGCGCGCGCAGCCAAGCGTTGAGCCAGCCGTGATGACTACCGTAAAGCGCCTGTACGACCAACTCAGGTGAAGACATGACCACGCCAGCCCGAACGTCACAAATGATAATTAGTCGCATTGTCATCAAGGGTTACAGATTTTGCAACTGTCGCCCCCATGTTGATGCGAAAAATTCCCTCGCAGCCGCTCTGGCACGCCGTTCGGCGGGAATCCTGCACAAACCCAGTCCATTTCTCACGCGCCCCTAAGATTTCTCCGCCGCTGGCCGACAGACTGGTGAGAAATGCGTGCACCAAAGTAGAGCGGCCAGAAGAACGCTGCCTGCGCCGTACATGGAATGTTGCATCCGGAAACGCATCCCCACTCTTGGCATAAGAAGTCCCATGAAATGAATCTCAAGTTCAGCCATAAAATCCTCCTGGCCGCTTCGGGCGTCGTGGTCCTGGCGTTCGCGTTGTTCACGCTCTACAACGATTATCTGCAGCGAAACACCATTCGCCAGAACCTGCAGTCCTCCGTGCAGCAGGCCGGTGACCTGACCGCCAGCAGCGTGCAGAACTGGATGAGCGGACGGATTCTGGTGCTGGAAAACCTCGCGCAGAACGTTGCCCATCAGGGCAAGAATGCCGACCTCCCCGGCCTTGTCGATCAACCGGCCTTCACGTCGAACTTCCAGTTCACTTATGTCGGGCAGGCCAACGGTGTCTTCACCCAGCGTCCCGATGCGAAGATGCCGGACGGTTACGATCCGCGTCAGCGCCCTTGGTACAAGCAGGCCGTGGCGGCCGACAAAACCATGCTGACGCCGCCGTACATGGCGGCCGTCGGTGGCCTGGTGGTGACCATCGCCATGCCGGTGAAAAAGGACGGTGAATTGCTCGGTGTGGTCGGCGGTGACCTGAGCCTGGAAACCCTGGTGAAGATCATCAACTCGGTGGACTTCGGTGGCCTCGGCCATGCGTTTCTGGTCAGTGCCGACGGTCAGGTGATCGTCAGCCCGGACAAAGACCAGGTGATGAAAAACCTCAAGGACATCTACCCGAACACCAGCGTGCGCATCGAGAAGGGTAACCAGAACGTCGTGCTCAACGGTCAGGAACGTATTCTCTCGTTCACTCCGGTCAGCGATTTGCCGAATGCGCAGTGGTATATCGGTCTGTCGATCGATCGCGACAAGGCCTACGCCGCCCTCAGCCAATTCCGCACCTCGGCGCTGATCGCCATGTTTGTCGCAGTCGCGGCGATTGCGTTGCTGTTGAGCCTGTTGATCAACGTGTTGATGCGGCCGCTGACCACCATGGGCCGCGCGATGAAAGACATTGCCCAAGGCGAGGGCGATCTGACCCGGCGTCTGGTGGTCGAGAGCAGAGACGAGTTCGGTGAACTGGGCAGCGCATTCAACCAGTTCGTTGAACGGATTCACGCATCGATTTCCGAAGTGTCGTCGGCGACCCGTCACGTACATGACCTGTCGCAACGGGTGATGGCTTCCTCCAACGCTTCGATCGTCGGTTCCGATGAGCAAAGTGCACGCACCAACAGCGTCGCGGCGGCGATCAATCAGCTGGGCGCCGCCACTCAGGAGATTGCGCGCAACGCCGCGGATGCTTCGCAGCACGCCAGTGGCGCTTCCGAGCAGGCCGATGATGGTCGTCAGGTGGTCGAGCAAACCATTCAGGCGATGACCGAGCTGTCGCAGAAGATCAGCCTGTCGTGCACGCAGATCGAAACCCTGAACGCGAGCACCGACAACATTGGCCACATTCTCGATGTGATCAAAGGCATCTCGCAGCAGACCAACCTGCTGGCGCTCAACGCTGCCATCGAGGCTGCGCGTGCCGGTGAAGCCGGGCGCGGTTTTGCCGTGGTCGCCGATGAGGTGCGCAACCTTGCGCATCGCACCCAGGAATCGGCGGAAGAGATCCACAAGATGATCACCTCGCTGCAGGTCGGCTCGCGCGAAGCGGTGAGCACGATGAACGCCAGCCAGGCGTCCAGCGAGCAGAGCGTGGAAGTGGCGAATCAGGCCGGTCTGCGTCTGGTCAGCGTGACCCAGCGCATCGGCGAAATCGACGGTATGAACCAGTCGGTGGCCGCTGCGACTGAGGAGCAGACGGCGGTGGTGGAAACGCTGAACGTCGACGTCAACCAGATCAACCTGTTGAACCAGCAGAGCGTGGCCAACCTCAACGAAACGTTGAAGGATTGTGATGCGTTGTCGCAGCAGGCGAACCGGTTGAAGCAGTTGGTCGACAGCTTCAAGATCTGATTTACAGATCGCAGACCGCGTTATCGTTCTTCGCGAGCAGGCTCGCTCCCACAGGGAAATGCATTCCAAATGTGGGAGCGAGCCTGCTCGCGAAAGCGGTCTGACGATCACCGCAAAGCCTAAGCCTTAGACAAACAGCTTCAGCACATTGCCCATCGCATCATCGGCAAACCCCTGCACGAAATCCCTGAACCCCGGCAATGCTTCATCCCCACCCGCAGCCGGTTCGGCAATGATCGTCCAGGTCGCTCGCGACTTCCCTGCGCTCAGCGATTCCACCTGCATCGCCGCCCACAGGTTCGCCACCCCCAACGTGTTGTAGATCGTCGTCCAGGTCATGCGCCGCGCCTGTTCATCGCGCGAGTTGAGTTGTTCGACCACGACGTTGCCGTCCTTGAAGATTTTCTTGCGCAGCGATGACACGCCCTCGCCGGTCATTTCGGTGTGCGACAGCGCCGGAATGAATCGATCGAAGCCAGCGAAATTGCCGACCACCGCCCAGACTTTTGCCGCGTCCGCCGGCAACTCCACCGACGACACAACGTGGCAGCCTTGCGGGTTTTTGATCAGGGTGTCGGGTTGCAGATTGCTCATGGTGTTGCTCCTTTTGGATGAGTCAGATGAAGTTGATTTCTTTCAGGTAGTCGCAGCCGCGACGCAGCAGCGCCGGGGATTTCTGTGGGTAGTGCGCGCCCATCTGCCGCACGCCGGCCTCGGCGTTGGCGTGACGGATAAGGGAGATGTCGCCGATGTCTTCTTCGAAGCCGTTGAGGTAGAAACCGAGCACGCCGAACAGCGCGTTGTCGGCGTCGACCCGGTTCAGTTGCTGCTGCCAGTCGGCGACGCTGACCAGCGCAAATTCGCTGCCGGTTTCGCGGAACGAAGCGACGTAGGCATCCCAGCTCAGCGGCTCGGGGTTGTGCAGATTGAACACCGCGCGATCCGCTGAATAACGGCTGGCATGAAAGGCGATGAAGCGGGCGAGAAAGTCCACCGGCATCAGGTCGAAATTCAGCGCAAAGGCCGGTACCTGACCGAGCTGGATCGAGCCCTTGAGCATCAGCATCAAACGGTTTTTGTGCGGCTGGCAAACGCCGCTGAGGCTGTTGAAACTGATGTTGCCAGGGCGATAAAGATTGACCCGCACACCGCGCTCACGCGCCCGTTCGAGGATGCGTTCGCCGACCCATTTCGACAGGTTGTAGCCGTTGCGAATATAGATCGGCGGCGTCGCGGCGGCGGGCAGTTCCAGCACCCGACCGGCGTCATCCACGGTGCTGGATGCCGACAGGGTCGAGACGAAGTTGAAGACCTTCTTACTCCGCCCCTCGCACAGCTTCAGCAGGGCGAAGATCGGCTCGACGTTATCCGCCGCCAGGGACTCGTAATCGAGTACGTGGTTAACGTTGGCGGCGTTGTGTACCAGCGCGCCGAACTCGCGGTCCAGGCGCTGATAATCGTCATCGCCCAGGCCCAGTTGCGGGCGACTGATGTCCGCTGGATAGACCCGTACACGGCTCAGGTCGAGATGCTCCAGACGGTTTTCGCGCAATGCCTGAGCGAAGCGTTGCGCCGCCGTTTGCCCGGCGCCGTCGCGAACCAGACAGGCCACTTCGCTGGCGCCCCAACCGAGCAGCGCTTCGACGATGTGCACGCCGACAAAACTGTTGGCACCGGTGACGATGACCTTGTGCACATCGCCCATGCGGCTGATCGGCAGCGGTTCGATATCCAGCTCACGCTCAGAGTCGGCCATGGCTTGGGCGCTGAGCACGGCGCTGTCGTCGGTGCCGCGCACCAGCGTCGCCAGTTTGCTGATGGTCGGCAGTTCGATGAAGCGATTGATCGAAATGCTCCGGCCGAATTCCTCACGCAAGCGCAGCAACATCCGCGACAGCAGAATCGAATGACCACCGAGATTGAAGAAGCTTTCGTCAGTGGAAATGTCACTGGTCGGCAGTTCCAGCAACTCGGCCCAGATCTCCAACAGCAGCGCTTCATCAGCATTGGCCGGCAGGCATTTCGCAGCGCTGTCCTGCACCGTCACCGGCAATGCCGACAGCGCCTTGCGATCGACTTTGCCGTTGCTGGCGAACGGCATCTGCGTCAGTTCGGTCCACGCTACCGGTTGCATGTAGTCCGGCAGAAACTGCCGGGCGTAAGCCTTCAATTCGTCGCGGGCAGTCTCGATTTGTGGCTGGGCGGTAAACGCCAGAATGCGTCGCTGACTGTCGATGACCACGGCGATCTGCCGATACAAGCGGCTCTCGCGCAGGCAGCGTTCGATCTCTTCCGGCTCGACGCGAAAGCCACGGATTTTCACCTGATTGTCGCGCCGCCCGCACAGCTCGATACCGTGCTCGCCCCATTGGGCCATGTCGCCGCTGCGATAGGCGCGCAGGGTTTCGCCGCCGGGCAACGACAGGGTCAGATAGCGCTCGGCGGTCTGTTGCGGATTGTTCAGGTAACCGAGACAGACACCGGGGCCGACGATGAACAGCTCACCGACGGTTTGATCGGGCACCGGTTGCAGATCGTCGTCGAGAATCAGCACCCGACTGTTGGCGATTGGCCCTCCCAGCGTGCGGTTGCTGTCGCCCGGTTTGAGCTGGCGCGCAGTGATCAGCACGGTGGCTTCGGTCGGGCCATACAGGTTGTGCAGGGTGCCTTGACGGGTCAGTTGCTCAATGACGTACGGCTCGCAGACATCACCGCCGGTCATCACCTGCACGGCCTCCAGTTGCTCCAGCGGCAGGATGCTCAACAGCGCCGGTGGCAGGAAGGCGTGGGTCAGTTGCCGTCGGCGAATCAGCGCCACCAGCTGCAAAGGATCGCGGCGCTGGGTGTCGTCGGGCACCACCAGTTCGGCGCCGGTGAGCAGGCTGGGGAAGATGTCGATCAGCGAAGAATCGAAGCTCAGCGAAGAGAACTGCAACACCCGACTCTCGGCGTGCAGCTGCACGTAGTCGGCGTACCAAGCGGTGAAGTGGGCGAGATTGGCCTGGCTGAGCAGCACGCCTTTCGGATGCCCGGTGGTGCCCGAGGTGTAGAGCGCCATGCACGGCGCATCAAGTTCCGGGCGGTGCTGCATCAGCGGCCGGTCGAGATCGGCGTTCGGCGCTTCGATGCCACTGACATCCAGCCCCGCTATCGACTCGCTGAGCGCCTGCTGTCCATCGTGAAGCAACAGCACCGCGCCGGCGTTTTCCAGGATGTATTGCTGACGCGGCAATGGATGGCTCGGCTCCAGCGGCAAGTACACCGCGTCGCTGCCGAGAATCGCCAGAATCGAGGCGAACAGCGCCGGGCTTTTACCTTGGCAGACACCGACCACCCACGGCTGCGGATGTTGCTCGAGCAAGGGCAGCAGGCGCTGTTGAATCGCGCGGCTGTGGGCGTGCAGCTGCTCGTAGCTGATGGTCTTCCCGCCGACATGCAGCGCCGGTCGTTCGGCATGTTCGATCAGGCTTTGTCGCAGGCGCTCGATCAGCGGGATCTGCGCTTGTTGCAGCAGCGCCGGATTTGCCGTGTCGTTGAGACGGTGGACATACGCCAGTTTGTCGAGAAACAGCAGATCTTCCAGCCGTTCGAAATCCGGCGCTTTGAGGGCCGGGGCATGGCGCAAATAATCGGCGTCGCGGGAAAAGCGGCTGACCAGCAACGCTACTTCGTCGACCACATGGGCAAGCGCTCGTTGGCGTAGCGACTGACCGTTGCCGGACGGCTCATCGCCGATGGGTACGCGGCTGATCAGCGACGAGCCGAGAAAGCACAGCAAGTCGAGGGTCGGCAGGCCGCCATGGTCTTGCGCGGCGACACCCAGGCGCAGGTGCAGATGCGGGATCGCGCAGAAATCGCCGGCAGCGATAAAGCCATCGTCGATGATCAGATCCACCGCCGCTTGAGTGGCGCCCCTGCGGGTCAGTGCATGGCCGTGCTGTTCGAGTTCCCGGGCCAGATCGGTCATGGCCTGGCCGGCGCCGGTGAGCAAAATGTCGAGACGTTTCATGTCGGCCTCCTCAAACCAGATAGTCGCGCAGGGCGTGCTGCACGCAAGGTGTGTCGAGCAGCGAGCTGTTGTGGAAAAACCTGACGATGTTGCCCACCAACGGGTGGTGGCGATTGATCGGGAAGGCCAGTCCAGCGATTTCCTCGCGCAGTGAATGCCGCGTGGTTTCGCTGACCGGCAGCGCATCGATCAGGCGCAAATCGAAGGACTTCTGGATGTCGTTGGTCAGGTAATGGCCGATGAACACCGGCAGGATCTGCGCGATGGTCTCGCGATCCGCGTCGCTGGCGGTGTGCCAATAGATGCGCACCATCCGCGCCCAGAAACTCGAGTGGCGACCTTCGTCGAGCAAGTGGTCAGCCATCAGGCCCTTGATCGACGGCTTGACCGAATCGTCGCGGGCGAACGCCGCGACATCGCCGGTCACGGTGTTTTCGGCGATCGCCACGCAGATCAATTCCACCGCGCTGCGCAGGTGTTCCGGTGCCAGCGCAACAGCGGCGGGAATCGCCCGGCTCAGTTCGATTTCATCGGGCAATTGGATCGGCTCGATACCGGTCAGCGCGACCGTTTGCTGCATGAAATCCATCGCCACCAGCGCGTGGTAATCCTCATCGACCACCACGGTCATCGCGTCGTAGCGACAGGCGAACGGGAATGCCACGGCGAAGCGATTCTTGGCAATGCTGCGGGCGGTCTTGTCGACGATTTCCGTCTCGAAAATCACTACGTCGTTGATGAATTTGTACAACGTCTGCACCAGGGCGAAATCACGTTGTTGCGGGCATTCACGCAGGAAGGTTTCGCTGAGTACCAGCGGCTGGCGGCTGAGCGGGTAGATCAGGCGCTGATCGTCTTCCAGCAGCCGCCGGGGACGGGTGCGAATGGTCGCGCGGCTTTCCCAGGCGTCGGCGAAGGATTGATAGTCGGTTGCGTTCATTGGGCCACCTCGGCTACTTCTGCGCCCATGCTCAGGCGCAACCCGTTCCACAGGGCGATGCGGCTTTCCACGGCGGCGATGGCACTGGCGTAAACCTCGGCTGCGCGCTGCGGATCGCCGTCGACCAGACGCTCCAGCAACTGCTCGGCGGCGGGGCCGTGATCTTCGGAATCGACTTCGATATGCCGTTGCAGGTAGTAACGGAAGGTTGGTGCCTGTTCGATGCCGATGCCCCAGTCATCGAGAATGCGCTGGAACATCGTCGGAATGACGCTCTCGCGACCGTGCAGGAACGCGGCGGCAACGCTGTGTCCCGGCGCTTCCAGGGCGACGCGCAAGGTATCGCGGACAAACTGCGCGGCCGCCGGGTCGACGTCGACGCTCTGCAACGCGACGTCATAACTCACGCCTTCCTGCTGCAGGGCGACAAAGCGCTCTACCGCCGTGGTGCTCGCGCCGATCTCGCGCATCGCATCCAGGTACAACTCGAAGTGGCTGTAATGGCCGGCACCGAGGCGATCGTCCGATTCCTCGCCCAGCACAATCTCGTTGATCAACCGCGCCGCGTGGGGATCGCGCGGCGGCAACCAGGGTAAACGCGTGCAGGTCAGTTCCTGTTGCAGGCGCTTGGTCAGCGACATGAAGTCCCATACGGCAAATACATGGGTTTCCATGAAACGGCGTAATACCGATAACGAAGTAATCTCGGAAAAGATCGGGTGAATACTCAGTTCGGCTTTCTTCTGGGCGAGTTGCTGCTTAGTGGGCATCATGATGTCCTTTATCATTGATATGAAATGCACAGTTCTTTCAGTTGCTGTAAGCGGTTGAGCAAGTTGTATGGAAAGTTATCCGGGCAAAGCCTTGCTTGCGATGTGGCCTCGTTGCGGTGCCACGGTTGCTGCGTTTGGTACGTGAGGTATGCCGCGCTGAACAGCGAAGTTCAAACCTGGCGAGAGAAAGCTAATACAGGGCAAAAGCATTTAACAAGTTTATTTTCAATTATTTCAAGTTGGCTTTTTCTCAAGTATGAGAGTTGCCGATAAAACTATTAGGCTGAGTTTTATTTGGGCGTAGTTACTCCTTTCGGCTAATAACGGCCAAAATTGAAAAACAAGAGTGAATGCCTCACTCGAAGCAACTTTTTAACTAAGGAGATTGGTTGAATTCATAGGGGCGAAAGTTGGCCTGGACCGGCGCCATGACTTCCTGTTTCCCGTGACAAGGCTCCTTCCGTAGGTTCCTGTTGCGGGGACTGTGCCGTCAGGGCGGCGCGTCCCCGTTCTATAGGGTTGGCGCTGGAAGAGTGCGGGTAAATTGCCGTCACGGCTATTACCGATTGGTCATTGACCCAGAGGAAAACTGCGGCGATCAGGACGGGACAGGCTGCCGCGCGCACGCCGATCCGCTGCCAGGGCTGGCAGCAGAGCGGTCGCGAAGATTTGTAAGGGGATTATTCGACGTGCGAGATATCAGCGCGCGGTGTGGCGCTTCTGTGCCGCGGGAGTCGCGAGGTAGCGGGTGATGACCTCGACGCCACGGTTTAGGTGCTGCTCAAGCATTTCGAGTGAGCGCGGGATGTCTCGCTCGATCACGGCCTGAAGCATGGCGCGATGGTCGTCCTGAGACAGCTTGCCCAGGCCCATGGCTTCCAGATTGAACCGCAGAAAACGTTCTTCTTCGTTCAGGCCGTCCTCCACCAGGCGCAGCAGTCGCTGGTTGGGCGCCTTGCTGTACAGAGCCATGTGGAACAGGCGGTTGAGGCGGCCAATCTCGTTGTAGTCGTGCTGCGCTTCCAGCTCATCGATGTAGCCGGCGGCGAGTTGATGCTCGGCCTCAGTCAGCACCGGAATGGACTGCCGCATTGCCTCGGATTCGAGCAGAATGCGCAATTCGTAGGTTTCAGCGGCATCGCCCTGGATCAGTGGAGCAACCACGGCGCCTTTGTGTGTGGTGACGCTGAGCAACTCCTGCGCTTCGAGCTGGCGCAAGGCTTCGCGTACCGGCATGCGGCTGACCCCAAACAGATCGGCCAGATCCTGCTGGCGCAGCGCAGTGCCACACGGCAGGCGGCCATCGAGAATGGCCGAGCGCAGGGTTTCTTCAATCACCGACCGGGCCAGATGCGCAGGAATCGGTCCTTCGACTTTGATGCTGTGCAGCGGTTTGGGCTTCTGAGTCACGACAACACACCCTGTAGGTCGTAATATTTGGATCCAAATGACACTAGTGATTGCTCTACAGGTTGTCAAACCTTGTAAAACAAAGCGCTGCAATCTCAAGTTTAGCGCGTCTTCGATGATCTCACGGTGCCATTGTTTTTTGCCGGGCTAAGCTTCACCATCAAACGCTTCCTTTCTGTCCTTCTGGAAACCTGCAGTGGCGGTACGTTTCGCGATCCCTCGGACCTTGCGCTGGCTTGGCTGCGCATTGCTGCTGGCCGGCGTCATGCTGGGCGGTCTGCACGCCGATTGGGATTTTTCCGCGATCAGCCGCAAGGCCACGGCTCTCTATGGGCCACTGGGCGCGGGGCAGCAGCGCATCGACGCCTGGCAGAATCTGCTGGCGACGCAGAAGCAGGTCAGTGAGATGGACAAGCTCAAAGTGGTGAACCTGTTCTTTAACAAGCAGGTGCGTTACGTCGAAGACATCGATCTGTGGCGCGAAGTGGATTATTGGGAAACCCCTATCGAAGCGCTGTGGAAGGGCGCCGGCGACTGCGAAGACTACGCCATCGCCAAGTATTTCAGCCTGCGCCATCTCGGCGTTTCCAGTGACAAGCTGCGCATCACCTACGTCAAGGCGCTACGCCAGAACCGCGCGCACATGGTGTTGACGTACTATGCGACCCCCGATGCCATGCCGCTGGTGCTCGACAGCCTGATCGATCCGATCCAGCCGGCGTCGCAGCGGACCGATTTGCTGCCGGTCTACTCTTTCAATGCCGAAGGTCTGTATCTGCCCGGCGCCAAGGGTAATAAAAAGGTCGGCGACACCAAACGCCTGTCGCGCTGGCAGGATGTGCTGAAAAAAATGCAGGCCGAAGGTTTTCCGGTCGAGACGACTAACTAGGAGCACGCGCTCAGATGTCTTTGTTCAAACAGCTGTTGATCGCTATCTGTCTGTTCCTGGTCGTGGCCTTCACCGGCAGCTTCATGGTCAGCCTGGAGAGCTCGCGCACCCAGTACGTCAACCAGTTGCGCTCCCACGCACAGGACGCGGCGACGGCGCTGGCATTGTCGCTGACGCCGAATATCGACGACCCGGCGATGGTCGAGCTGCTGGTCAGTTCGATTTTCGACAGCGGTTATTACGCGAGCATCCGCGTGGTCGACGTGAAGACCGAGCAGACCATTGTCGAGCGCAGCGGTGCCCCGGCGGTGAGCAATGTGCCGGACTGGTTCGTCAAACTGATCGGCCTCGAGCCGGCCGGTGGCGATGCGCTGGTCAGCCGTGGCTGGGAGCAGGCGGCGCGGGTCGAGGTGGTCAGCCATCCGATGTTCGCCGTGGCCAAGCTATGGCAGAGCGCACTGGGCAGTCTTGGCTGGTTGCTGATCTGCGGCGCACTGAGTGCGGTGCTCGGCGCGCTGTTACTGCGTCGGCAGTTGAAGCCCCTCGATTACATGGTCCAGCAGTCCCATGCGATTGCCCGCCGCGAGTTTCTCAGCCTGCCGGATCTGCCGCGCACGCCTGAATTGCGTCGCGTGGTGCAGGCAATGAATCAGATGGTCGAGAAGCTCAAGACGCTGTTCCAGGAGCAGGCCGAGCGCAGTGAAAAACTGCGTACCGAGTCCTATCAGGACAACCTCACCGGCCTGGCCAACCGCCGCTATTTCGAGATGCAGTTGAACAACCGCGTGAGCAATCCGGAACAGGCCAGTTCCGGTTACCTGCTGCTGTTGCGGGTCAAGGACCTGGCCGGACTCAACCAGCGTCTCGGCGGCCAGCGCACCGACCAGTTGCTCAAGGCCGTCGGCGAGCAACTGACCCGCGAGTGCGCCAGATATCCACAAACCCAGGACTTGGTCACGCGTATTCGCGGCGGTGAATTCGCCGTGCTGGCGCCGGGGCTGGTGCGCGAGGAAGCGTTGCAGCTGGCGCAGAATCTCGACAATGCCTTGAGCAGCCTGCATGCCACCGGCGCGACCGATGTGCCGACGGTGGCTTCGATCGGGCTGGCGCCGTTCGCTCACGGTGACTCGCCGCAAGCGGTGCTGACACTGGGCGATCAGGCACTTGCGCAGGCAGAAGGCCAAGGCGAGCAGAACTGGGCGTGCATCGATCAGAGTCTGGTGGCGGAGGTCGGTGACGACCATCACGCTTGGCATCGACTGCTGGATCAGGCTTTGAGTCAGCAGCGTTTCGAGTTGTATTTCCAACCGGTGGTCGCCGCGCAGGACACGCAACTTGTGCTGCATTACAAGGTCCTGTCGCGCCTGCTCGACGAGCAGGGCCAGACCATTCCCGCCGGGCGTTTCCTGCCGTGGCTGGAGCGCTTCGGCTGGACCGCGCGGCTTGACCGGCTGATGCTCGAACGCGTGCTCGAGCAGATGAAAGGGCACGAGGATTCGCTGGCGCTGAACCTGTCCTCGGCAACGCTGGCCGATCCGCAGGCGTTGAACAAAGTCTTCGAAATTCTGCGCGCGCATTCCAATCTTGGCGCGCGGCTGACTCTGGAAATCGGTGAGGAGCAATTGCCTGAACAGGCATTGCTGGAGCAGTTGACCCGACGCCTGCGCGAGCTCGGTTTCTCGCTGAGCCTGCAGCGCTTCGGCGGGCGCTTCAGCATGATCGGCAACCTGGCGCGGCTGGGCCTGGCGTACTTGAAGATCGATGGCAGCTACATTCGCGCGATCGATCAGGAGAGCGACAAGCGTCTGTTCATCGAAGCGATCCAGCGCGCGGCGCACAGCATCGATTTGCCGCTGATTGCCGAACGGGTCGAGACCGAAGGGGAGCTGTCAGTGATTCGGGAGATGGGCTTGTATGGCGTGCAGGGGCAGTTGCTCGGTGAGCCGAAGCCTTGGGGGTGAGCCAAGAAGCGCCCTCACCCTAACCCTCTCCCAGAGGGAGAGGGGACTGGCCGTGGGATATTTACGAGATACGCCGACGTGCAAGAGCTCCACTGAATCCTAAATCGACTCGATCTCTCAGGTCGATGGATAGCGCAAGACACCTCGATCGGCCCCCTCTCCCTCCGGGAGAGGGCTGGGGTGAGGGTAAGCTTTGGATCCTGGGAGGATCAGATCAACCCGCCCTCATCCTCATCGATCAACTGGCTCAACCCGCCCAGCGCTTCACGCGCCTGGGTGCGGTCCATCAGTTTGGCCTGGGCCGCCGCTGGCAGGTCGGTGACGCGGATCACGCCCTTCTGGGTCAGCACCTGAATCAGGTCGTCGAGTACCCGAATCATTTCAAAGTCGCTCTGCTTGAGCTGTTTGAGGCTGTTTTCCACGGCTTCGTTGGCGTACCACGCCTGGATTTCATGGTTGTCGGCGGGCAGCGTTTCCGTGGCCTCGGCGTACGCCGCAGCTTCCACTCGAATCAACTGGCCCTGCGCATCGCGTTGCACGTAAAACATTGAGCATCCCTCACAAATGAACAGCGTCATGCTGTCAGCAGCATAGCCAACTGCGCGCCAGTATGCGGGGCGACGATCAAATCGTCACCGCTGCATTGCCCGCAAACGCGACGGCCGCCCCACAGGAGGCGGCCGTCGTTGTTTCAGCCTCAGCTGTTGTTGTGATCGACCTTGATGGTCGGGTCGCTGCCGGCAATCAGGTTGTGCAGATTGGCGCTCGCCCAGTTGTTGCCTTCCAGTTTTATCGTCACGTCCGGCGTGGCCGCAGCGGTATCGCCCGAGTTGAATTTGCCCGCCGAGCTGACTTGCAGCGACGACGTGCCATCCACTGTGGTGATTTTCAGGAAGTTGTCGATCGTGCTGCCGGTCTCGCCCTGCAACAGGTCGCGCAAGTCGATGCGGTCGCCTTCGCTGGCTTTGAAATCCTTGATCACATCGTTACCGGTGTCGCCCGATTTCCAGACGAAGGTGTCGCCACCGGAACCGCCAATGAGGATGTCGTTGCCCTGACCACCGATCAGCGTGTCGTTGCCGGTGCCGCCGAGCAGGATGTCATTGCCTTTGCCGCCGTCGAGCAGGTCGTTGCCGCCCGAACCGAACAGGATGTCATTGCCCGCGCCACCCAGCAGCGTGTCGTTGCCATCGTGCGCGCCGGATACATCGAACGCCTGATAGTGCTCGGTGATGTACTGGTGCACATTACTGGTGCTGACTTTGCTGACGTCGACGCCGGTTTCTTTGGCGACGAACGCCTGCATCGCCTGGTAACCCTCGCCGGCAATGCCGTTGAAGCTGACCAGATCGCCGAACAGGATGTCGTTGCCTTCGCCACCATTGACGGTGTCGTTACCCGGCATCGTCGCTTCGGTATGGCCGATGATCGAGTTGGCCAGGTCCTTCGGATCGATGTTGGTTTGCGGCGTTTTGTCCGAGTCGTACGGCTTGAGGTCGTTGAGGCTGACGTCGTTGTTCAGACCAATGGCTTCGACGCTCGACAACCCGCTCAACAAGGCAAAGCCGCTGGTCGAGTTGCTGGTCGTCGACGAGTTGGTGCTGTTGCCGGTACCCGCGAGGTTCGACAATTCATAAGTGCCGTCGCCCTGCGCGTGAATCGTGCCCAGGGTTTCGCTGCTCCAGCCCCACCACGAGCTGTAGGTTTGCAGCACAACGCTGCCGGCACTGTTGATGCTCAGGTAGTGCGAGTTGTCGATGTAGGTGCCGAACGTGTCGCCCTGCTTGTAGTTGCTGGTGTTCACCACGCTGTCGAGTTTCACGTTGCCATACAGCGTCGGGTTGGTCTGCTCGCCGGTCTGGTAGTAAGTCGGCTGGCCGTCGGTGATGAAGTACGTGAGGTTCTTCGCCCCGGTGTTGGCGACCGCATCGGCACTCTGGAACCAGTTGGCCGTGGTCTTGAACACGTCCTCGTAGTTGGTACCGCCGCCGGAGCCCATCGAGTTCAGCACTGCTTTGAGCAAGGTCAGCGCATTCGGGTCGTTGAGATTCACCGACACCGACTTGTTGACCTGGGTATCGAAGTCCACCAGGAATATGTTCACCGTGCCCGAGTTGCTGCCGCCCAGGCTTTGCTTGAGGCTGTTGAACACCGAGGTCAGCGAGTCTTTCGCGGCGTTCAGCGACGAAGTGCTCATGCTGCCCGAGCTGTCGACCATGAACGCAATGTTGTAGTTGGTGCCCGGCACCACGGTCAGGCCGCCGATGTCAGCGACGATGATGTCGTTGGCGTCGGTGCCGGTGACGTTGTCGTCACCCGAGGTGGCGGTGACCGCGTTGTACACCGCAGGCACCACCGTGACCGGAATGGTCGCGGTGCTGCTTGCCGAGCCGCCGACCTGTTCGGTGGACGTCGAAGTCACGGTCAGGTTGAACTGGCCGTTATAGTAGGTCGGTGGGGTCACGGTCAGAGAGCCGAGGTTCCAGCCGGTGACGTTGGCTTCGCCATTGCTCGCGGTAACGGTGAAGGTATGACCCGCGCCATCACTGAGCACCGAACCGACCGGTGCGCCGCTGATCTTCACGCTCAGGGTTTCCGAGCCGTCGGTGTCGGTCAGCGCGGTGCTGATCGCCGACAGTTTCACTGTGGTGCCTTCGGCGCCGGTGTTGAGCTTGTAGCCGTCGTAATAACCTTCGCCGTTGGTGCCGTGCAGATCGGAGACGGTCACGCCCGAGTTGATCAGGTCCTGCACGCCGGTGTAGATCGGCACGCCGGCGTTGCTCAGATCGATTGGCGTGCTGCCGTTGACCGACAAATTGACGTCGTAACTGCCCGGCCCGCTCTGGTTGTGGTGGTAGATGTCGAGGGTGTAGTAACCGCTGGTGGTCGGGGTGAACGAACCGTTGATCGCACCGCCCGCGCCCCAAGTTCCGGAAGCCACACTCTTGCCGCCGATGGTAATCAGCAGGCTGTCATCGGCCACGCCGCTGAAGCTGTAGGTCTTGCCGGCTTCCAGGTAGATCAGGCCAGAGGTCTTCGACGCCGTACCGGCAGCGACACTGCCGTCAGACTGCACGTTGGTGACGTTGCCGCTGGAGTTCGGTTTGCCGGCGGCGTCGATGACGTTTTTCAGGGTGGTCGAGTTAGCGCCGCTGCCGTCAGTGCCCAGACCCGACAGACCGGTCCAGACTTCCTTGATCAGGCCAGTGGATTTAACGCTGTTATCGGCCACGGCCACGGTCGGCGCATCCGCCACTGGCGTGATGTCGATCTTCACTGTGCCGGTGCTGCCCAGCGCCTGGCCATCGGTAGGCTGGAACTTGATCTGCGCGTAGTCCGCCTGCTTGTTGCCCAGACCGGTGCCGCCGTAACCGTTGGTGCCCGACTCGTTGGCATCCGGCAGGAAACGCAGCTTGCCGGCGTCGATGTCGGCCTTGCTGAAGGTCTGGTTGTTGGCCACATCCTTCCAGGTCGAGCCGTCCAGATACTGCAGTTTGCCCTCGCCCGGCAGCTGCGTGATCTTGATACCGAGGCTGCTCGCCGGACTATCGACATCGCTGACGCCAAAGGTCGACCAGCCGAGTACCAGCGGCGTGTCTTCGGTGCCGGTGACATTGCTCGGCGCAGCGACCGGTGCATCGTTGACCGCCACCACGTTGACCGTGGTCGTCGCGGTGTTCGAGTAGTTGCCGCCATCGGTCACCGTCACGGTGATGATGCGCGGCACGGTGCTCGGGTTTTCGCTGCTGTTGGTGAAGCTGATGTTCTTGATGGCCTGCATGTAGTCGGCCAGGGTCGCGTTACCCGAGAGGGTCAGGGTCACCGTGCCGTTGGTGCTGTTGGCATTGATGGTGATGCCGTTGACGCTGTTGCCCAGATTCAGCGCATCGCCGTCCTGACGGTTGGTCAGCACCACGGTGGCACCGGTCAGCATCGTGCTGTCCGGGTCGGTGATGCTGAGGTCGGTGTCAGCGATCGACACGCCGGCGCCCGGGGTGTTCTCGGTGAACGTCACCTTGTAATCGGCACCGGTCGCACCGCTGGAGTTGTTGGCGTCCAGATCGAGCACCGGTGGTGCATCGTTGTCGATGATCGAGGTGCTGACGCTGCCATTGGTGCTGCTGACCGCGAGGTTCTCGAAGTTGCCGCCGGTAGCCGAATCGATCTTGACCACGAAGTTCTCGGTGCCTTCGGTGATCTTGTCATCGAGGGTGGCGACGTTGAACTGCGCGCTGCTGGCGCCCGCCGGGATCTTCACGGTGTACACACCAGTGAAGTCCGAACCGTCGGCAGCAGTGCCGCTGTAGACGATTTTCAGGGTCACTTCGGTCTGCGCCGGGTGATTGAGGCTGACGGTGTAGCTGGCGGTCTGGCCTTCGGTCAC
>NZ_RAZO01000134.1:0-1653 GCF_004307535.1 Pseudomonas sp. Sample_9 | reverse complement strand
GCGATATCCAGTAAACTGCCGCACGTTTTTCTTCAAGTAGTGTTTCCCCATGCAAATTGCTCTGGCGCCCATGGAAGGGTTGGTCGACGACATCCTGCGCGACGTGCTGACCCGCGTTGGCGGCATCGACTGGTGCGTGACCGAATTCATTCGGGTCAACGACCAGTTGCTCACCCCGGCGTACTTCCACAAGTTCGGCCCCGAGCTGCTTAACGGCGCCCGCACGGCGTCCGGCGTGCCGCTGCGCGTGCAATTGCTCGGGTCCGATCCGGTGTGCCTGGCGGAAAACGCCGCGTTGGCCTGCGAGCTTGGCTCGGAAGTGATCGACCTCAACTTCGGCTGCCCGGCCAAGACCGTCAACAAATCCCGCGGCGGCGCCGTGCTGCTCAAGGAGCCGGAGCTGCTCAACCAGATCGTCGAGCATGTCCGTCGCGCGGTGCCGGCGCACATCCCGGTTACCGCAAAAATGCGCCTGGGTTTCGACAGTCCTGACGGTTCGCTGGTCTGCGCCACGGCGCTCGCCGAAGGCGGGGCGGAGCACATCGTTGTACACGCGCGGACGAAAATGGACGGCTACAAACCGCCGGCACATTGGGAGTGGATCCCGCGCGTGCAGGACGTGGTCAAGGTGCCGGTGTTCGCCAACGGCGATATCTGGAGCGTCGAAGACTGGCGCCGTTGCCGCGAAATCAGTGGCGTGGAAGACATTATGCTCGGTCGGGGTCTGGTCTCCCGCCCGGATCTCGCTCGGCAGATCGCTGCGGCTCGCGCTGGCGAAGAGGTCGTCGAGATGACCTGGGCCGAGCTGATGCCGCTGATTCAGGACTTCTGGCTGCAGGCCAAAGCGCAAATGACCGCGCGCCAATCGCCCGGTCGCCTCAAGCAATGGCTGGCCATGCTGACCCGCAACTACCCGGAAGCCGCCGAGCTTTTCACCGTTCTGCGCCGCGAAACCGAGCCGGATCAAGTCTCGCGTCTGCTCGGATTGCCGCTCGTCGAAGCCGCATAAAAAATCTCAAAATATTCTCTTGAAATCAAAACAGCGGTCCCTATCTAAGGGTTACGCGATGCCGAATTCGGGTCGCGGAGACACAAAACCTTGCTGATTGTTTTCAGGAGATTTGAATCATGAGTACTGCATTTTCTCTCGCACCACTGTTCCGTTCCTCGGTAGGTTTCGACCGTTTCAACGACCTTTTCGAAACCGCCCTGCGCAACGAGCCAGGCAGCAGCTACCCACCTTACAACGTCGAAAAACACGGTGATGACCAATACCGTATCGTCGTTGCGGCCGCCGGTTTCCAGGAAGAAGACCTGGACCTGCAAGTCGAGAAGGGTGTGCTGACCATCAGTGGCGGCAAACGTGACACCGACGAAAGCGTCACGTTCTTGCATCAAGGCATCGCTCAGCGAGCCTTCAAGCTGTCGTTCCGTCTGGCTGATCACATCGAGATCAAGGACGCTGCCCTGCGCAACGGCCTGCTGAGCATCGACCTGCTCCGTGTGATCCCGGAAGAGGCGAAAGCCAAGCGCATCCCGATCAATGGAGCGCAGCAGCCGGCGTTGCAGCATTGATTCATGTGCTGACACACAATCGCCCGAACCGGCGATAAGCCGCTGAACGAAAGGCCCCGATACGTCGGGGCCTTTTTT
>NZ_RAZO01000327.1:0-22141 GCF_004307535.1 Pseudomonas sp. Sample_9 | reverse complement strand
GCCGGTCGATCCGCAGGCGGTACTGGAACGCATCGCCACGGTAATAAAGGTGTTCAAAGTCCAGCGGCTGGCCTTGGGCGTCATGTGTCAGGCGCTCGATGCGCATGATCGGCGAGCCCGCTTCGACGTTAAGCGCCTGGGTCAGGTCGCTGTCGGCCAGCACTGCGTCGATGGCCAGATCGGCGTGGCCGAGGGCGATGCCGCAGTCGTTTTCCAGAATCAGAAAGATGTCGCGGGTGACCAGATCAGCCTTCTCCAGCCGTTCGCCGACGGCTTTGGGCAGGTAGGTAATTTCCAGCGAAATCGGCTCGCGGTTGATCAGGCGCACGCGTTTGATCTGCGCGACGATTTCACCTTCGGCCACCTGCAGACGCTCGGCGACACGCTTGTCGGCCGGAATGAATTTGAAACTGCGCAGGCGGTTGATCACTTCATAGCCGCGGCCGGTCATCGACTCGGCGAGGCCTTGCAGGCTGCTGACGTTCTGAAAGGTCTTCGGCTTGGCAACGAAGGTGCCCTTACCGTGGATCTTGAAGATCAGCCCTTCTTTCTGCAGATCACCGAGCGCCTGGCGCACGGTGATGCGGCTGACTTTGAACAGCGCGCCCAGTTCGCTTTCGGAAGGCATCTGACTGTCTTGCGGGTATTCACCGTCGAGAATCCGCGCACGCAGAACGTCGCGCAGTTGGGTGTGCAGCGGAACGCTATTGAGGGAGAGAACGTTATCGGTCATCGCGGGATCACTTGTCATAACGAGTTATGACGTGATCTTAGGGAGGTTATGACGAGGTTGAGAAATATTGTTTGGGCATAACCTTAGATGCGCGTTGCGCCGGCAAAACCTGTGGGACATCTGTGGGAGCGAGCCTGCTCGCGAAAGCATCCTGTCAGTCAGTACTTTAGTGACTGACACACCGCTTTCGCGAGCAGGCTCGCTCCCACAGGGGATCGTGAGCTATTCAGCGTTTGAGGATCCAGTCCATGACCCAATCGGTCTTGACGGCTTGCTCGGCCACGGCGGGATGCTGTGAATCACCACGAATATGCGCATTCATTCCCAGCACGTGATGCCACTGAATATGCTCGTGATGAGCAATCTCCAGGCTGATCTGCTCATCGGCATCCAGCTGCACCGGATGCTCGTCAAACACCGAAAACCCGATGCGCCCCTTGCTGCCGATGATCTCGACCCGATCCTCACGCCGGTCCGCAACAAAGTTCCAGCAGCCCATGCCCAGCGCTCCGGAAGCGAACCGCCAAGTGGCGCTGACCGCATCTTCCGCCGCGTACAGACCCGCCTGACGCGCGGTGAAACCGGCGACTTCAACGATGTCGCCAAGCAGATACTGAAACAGGTCCAGGCCATGGCTGGCCAGGTCGGCAAAGTAGCCGCCGCCCGCCACCGCCGGGTCGGTGCGCCAATTCTCCCGACCTTCAAGATCAGCCGGCGACGGTGCTTTGGTCAGCGTCCAGCTCAGATGGCGAACCTCGCCGATGCGCCCCTCCTCCAGCCATTGCCGCACCTGGGCAAAGCGCGGCAGCGAGCGGCGGTAATACGAAACGAACAAGTGCAGACCGGCAGCGGCAAACGCTTGCTGCATCTCGCGGCTTTGCCCGGCGTTGAGCGCCATGGGTTTTTCCACGCAGCAATGCTTGCCGGCGGCGGCGACTTTCAGGCTGTAGGCGTGGTGGCTGTCGGGTGGTGTGGCGATGTACACCGCGTCGACTTCGGGATCGTTGATCAGCGCATCGACATCGGTATAGACACGGCTGATGCCGTGGCGCGCGGCGTAGTCGGTCACCGCTTCGAGGCGTCGGCCCATCACCGCAACCAGCGCCGAACCGGGCGCCTTGTAAAAGGCCGGTCCGCTCTTGCGTTCAGCGACACTGCCGCAACCGATCATGCCCCAGCGCACCACGTTCATATGCAGTCCTCAGCCGATGCGCAACGCGCGCAAATCGAGGCGTCCGTCCTTGAGCGGCGGGCACCAGTAGTAGCCACCGGTGATCGGTCGGCTGATCTGGTACAGGCCATCGGCGATACCGTCTTCCAGACCGCTCATGCGCCGCAGCTGTGCTTCGAAGGCATCGAGGGAGAAACCGAAAGCGAGGAACATCAAACCGGCACGATCGCCTTCGATCCACGGCATCGAACGGCGCACGACGAAGGCTTCCGGCGCGAAGCTCTCTTGCGCGGTGCGTTTGACGTGGGCGGAGATCGGCGCGTCGTCGATTTCTTCGTTATCGCTCAAGCGCCGTCCCATGATGTCGTCCTTGGCGCCGGCAGACAGGCGATGAAAACCCTTGAGGTCGTGCTGCCACTGCTGGATCGCGGCGAAGCTGCCACCGACCAGCCCGTCCGCGCCACTGCCAAGCAGCGCGGCGGCGACTGCGGCATCATCGTGCGGGTTTTCCGTGCCGTCCTCATAACCGGTGAGGTCGTGGCCGTCCATGTGGCGGAAGGCTTCCTGCATCTCCACCAGACGCAAGGCCGGGGCCAGCGCGGCTTCGATAGCGTTGCAGCGGTTGAGCAGTTCACCACGGTCGACACCGTGCAGCCAGATCCACAGGGCATGCTGGGTCGACGGGTTGTTCACGCCAACGCCGGTCAGCGCCGGGAAGCTGCGCAGGCCAGCGATTTCGACATTCAGCGCCTTGGTCAACGACTCACCAAAACCAACCACCGCCGACTTGCCATCCACCAGCATCAGCAGGCTGTCGATCGCTTGTGGCAAGGCTTCAATCGACGCCAGGGCGAAAAACAGATGACGTGCTTGCGCAGGAACAGGGGTAGCGAGAATGCCCGGCTGGTAGTAACTCATGTGAACTCCTTGAAAAAGTGCGCGGAGTTTACCTGTAGCCGGATCGTTTGTGTGGGTGGCGAGAGCGTCGTCGTTCAGCGTTCACCGCCTTCGATCAACGCCCTCAAAGCCAGCGCATCGGCCGTGGCGGCGCCGCTGGCGGTGTTGTCGAAGATGCACCAGATGTCTCTGCCGTCGGCCTTCGCGCGCCGCAGGTTCTGAGCAAGCTGTTGCAGATAGGCCGCTTCATAAGCGCTGTGATAAATCCGTGGCGAGCCGTGCAGGCGCCAATACTGCAGGCCTTGCCAGCCACCCGGCGCGGTGTCGCTGCTGATCCGCGAGGGATCGACCACCGCCTGGGCAATCTGCAGGTCCACCAGCATGGCCTCAGCGCCAGTCCAAGATTCGTGTCGCGGCTCCAGCACTACCCTGCCCTTGAACCGCTCGCGCAGGGCATGAAAAAACCCCTCGGCCACCGGCGCATCGAAGGCAAGTTTCGGTGGCAGTTGCACCAGCAGGCAGCCGAGTCGATCACCCAAGCCCTGGCACTGGCCGAGAAACTCATCGAGCGCGGCCGCGCTGTCCGCCAGCCGCTGTTCATGGGTGATGAGCTTCGGCACTTTCACTGCGAAGCGAAAGTCCGGCGCTACAGAGTCGGCCCAGCGTTCGTAGGTCTGACGCCGATGCGGGCGGTAGAACGAGCTGTTGATTTCCACACAGTTGAAGCGCGCGGCGTAGCGTTGCAGGTGCGTGCCTTCGGCGGGGAATGCCGGCCAGTGCTCGCGAGCGAGACTCCAGCCGGCGCAACCGATGTAGATGGTTGACTCGTTCAAGCGCCCACCGTCATTTCTTCCCGGGCAACACGGCGCCCAGTACCTGCTTGGCGGTTTGCATGATCACCCCGGCTTCGTCCGGGTCGCCCTTGAGCAGGGTCGTGGCGAATTTCTTCGCTTGCTCAAGCTTGATGTGCGGTGGCAGCGGCGGCACGTTCGGGTCGGTCTTGAATTCGATCAGCACCGGCACTTCCGAGGCGAGTGCCTGTTCCCACGCAGCGGCGACCTCTTCTTCACGATCAACGAAAATGCCCTTCAGACCGATGGAAATCGCGAACAGGTGATACGGCACATCGGGAATGCTCTGCGACGCTTCGAACTTCGGATCGCCCTCCATCACCCGCTGCTCCCAGGTGACCTGGTTGAGGTCTTCGTTGTTGAACACCGCGCAGATCCATTTCGGGCTCTGCCACTGGCGCCAATATTTGGCGACAGTGATCAGCTCGGCCATGTTGTTCATCTGCATCGCGCCGTCGCCGACCAGGGCAATGACCGGGCGTTCCGGGAAGGCGAACTTGGCCGCGATCGCATAGGGCACCGCCGCGCCCATCGAGGCCAGGCCACCGGAAAGTGAGCATTTCATGCCGCGACGGATTTTCAGGTCGCGGGCGAACCAGTTGGCGCAAGAGCCAGAGTCGCTGGTGATAATCGCCTGCTCGGGCAAACGCGGCGACAACTCGTAGACCACTCGTTGCGGGTTGACTGGATCGGCTTTGGCCATGGCGCGTTTTTCCAGGGTTTTCTCCCAGCTGCTGCGCCAGCCTTCGATCTTCTTGCGCCATTTGTTCGAGGTCTTTTGTTCCAGCAGCGGCAGCAACGCAGCGAGGGTTTCCGCTGAATCGCCGACCAGATTGACCTCCATCGGATAACGCAGGCTGAGCATGTCCGGCTGCAAGTCGATCTGCACCCCGCGCGCCTGGCCTTCCTTGGGCAGAAACTCGGAATACGGGAAGCCCGAACCGATCATCAGCAAGGTGTCGCACTCGCTCATCAGCTTGTAGCTGGGCTCGGTGCCGAGCAGGCCGATGCTGCCGGTGACCCACTGCAAATCGTCAGGTAACACTGCTTTGCCCAACAGCGCTTTGGCGACACCGGCGCCGAGTTTCTCCGCCACGGCGATGACCAGATCGGTCGCCTCCAGCGCACCGGCACCGACCAGAATCGCGACTTTCTCGCCGCTGTTCAGTACCTCGGCGGCGCGTTGCAGATCGGCTGCATAAGGAACGACTTTCGGCTTGCTGTAACCGACGCCGGAATGCGCGGTGCCATGGGCGCGCGCCGGTTGCTCGTAAGGCAGATCCTGCAAGTCATTGGGCAGAATCAGCGCGGTGACGCGGCGCTCGCCGACCGCAGTGCGCACCGCGCGATCAAGCAGATGGCGCACTTGCGACGGCGCCGAAGCCTGCTGCACAAACGCACCGGCGACATCCTTGAACATCGACACCAGATCCAGCTCCTGCTGGTAGTGACTGCCCAGCGCCGTGCGCGCCTGCTGACCGACAATGGCCAGCACCGGCATGTGGTCCATGCGCGCATCGTAGAGGCCGGTGATCAGGTGCGAGGCGCCGGGGCCGGAAGTAGCGATGCACACGCCCAGCTCGCCGGTGAACTTGGCGTGGGCCGAGGCCATGAACGCGGCCATTTCCTCGTGCCGTGCCTGAACGAATTCGATCTTGCCTTTGGCCCGGCTCATGGCGCCGAACACGCCGTTGATGCCATCCCCCGGATAACCAAAAATCCGCGTGACGCCCCATTCGCTGAGCCGCTCAACCAGAAAATCACCAACTGTCATCGTCATCTTGACCCTCGCCATTTACCGCTGCATGGACATGTAAGGGTCTGGACAGCCCGCTGCGCGATGAAGTTTCGCTGGATTTTCCGGGTATCAACTTCGGCGCCGTCTTTGCGCGGGAATGATTTTTTGAGGCGATTGCCCTGCGCTGCGGTCGACTGATAAATCGAGCGAAGGAGGATTGGCCATGACTGAAGTGCAAACCCTGCTGCTGGAACGCAATGACTGGGTGCCGAACAATCCGCGTCTGCCAGTACTGATATACCGCAGCGCGATTGCCGTTGAAGGCGACGATCCGGCCGCGCGCTTCGAGCAGACCTTCGGCGCCAATGGCTGGCCGGCGCAGTGGCGCTACGGCATTTATGACTATCACCACTATCACACTGAAGGCCACGAAGTGCTTGGCGTGTCGGCCGGTCAGGCGCGGTTGATGTTGGGCGGGCCTGACGGCCAAGTCGTCGACGTCAGTGCCGGGGATGTGTTGTTGCTGCCGGCCGGAACCGGGCACTGCAATCTGGGCTCGAGTGCGGATTTTCTCGTGGTGGGCGCTTATCCGCCGGGGCAGCAGGCGGATATTTGCCGGGCCGCGCCGAGTGATGCGCAGTTGGCGCGGATCGCGGGGCTGGCGTTTCCTGAGACAGATCCGGTGCAGGGAGTCGGGGGTGCGGTTGGGCGGTATTGGAGCCATTAGGCGCGGCGACCCTGCCGACGCTTTCGCGAGCAGGCTCGCTCCCACAATAAATACGGGTGAACCCTGTTTCTCTGTCCAATACATACCCCTGTGGGAGCGAGCCTGCTCGCGAAGGCGGCAGATCGGCTTACATCATTCAATATGAATAACCGCACTCACCGCTGGCACCCGCCGGAAATTTTCCCTACGGTGTCTACCTGTTCTCTCCCAGCATCGACGAGGTCCGTTTCATGAGCAATGCGTCTTACGTTCCGCCCAAGGTCTGGAAACACGAAGCCCCTTCCGGCGGCCACTTCGCCAGCATCAACCGGCCGATCGCCGGGCCGACCCATGACAAAGAGCTACCGGTCGGCAAGCATCCGTTGCAGCTGTATTCGCTGGCCACGCCCAACGGTGTCAAAGTCACCATCATGCTCGAAGAGTTGCTCGCACTCGGCCACAGCGAGGCTGAATACGACGCTTGGCTGATCCGCATTGGCGAGGGCGATCAGTTCTCCAGCGGCTTTGTAGAGGTCAACCCCAATTCGAAAATCCCGGCGCTGCTGGATCGCAGCGTCGAGCCGCCGATCCGGGTGTTCGAGTCCGGCTCGATCCTGCTGTATCTGGCGGAAAAGTTCGGCGCCTTGCTGCCCAAGGATCCGGCTGGTCGCACCGAAACCCTCAACTGGCTGTTCTGGCAAATGGGCTCGGCGCCGTACCTGGGCGGCGGCTTCGGGCACTTCTACGCGTATGCGCCGGAGAAGCTCGAATACCCGATCAACCGCTTCACCATGGAAGCCAAACGGCAGTTGGATGTGCTCAACCGCCGTCTCGCTGATAACGCCTATCTGGCCGGCGACGATTACACCATCGCCGACATCGCCGTGTGGCCCTGGTACGGGCAACTGGTGCGCAACAACGTTTACTCGGCGGCGGAATTCCTCGCGGCGCACGAGTACGCCCATGTGCAGCGCTGGGCCGAAGAAATCGCCAAGCGCCCAGCGGTCATCCGTGGGCAGCGAGTGAATCGCACCTGGGGTGATGAAGACAGTCAGGTACCGGAGCGGCATGAGGCGAAGGATCTGGGCTGATAGCAAAAACCGCATAGCCCTGTGGGAGCGAGCCTGCTCGCGAAGGCGGAGTATCAGACAACGCATCTGTTGAATGACCCACCGCCTTCGCGAGCAGGCTCGCTCCCACATTTGCGTCCGAAGGCCATCGAATCCAATTGTGAAAAATTCATTAACTAACTGAGCCGTACGGGTTTATCCCCTGGGAAACTTCCGACATACTAATGCGAATAGTTCTTACACGCACTCGCATCAGTATCGTTTGGGTAATCCTGGGGAAGCAGATAGATGTCGTTTCACACCATTCACCGCCGCTCGAATCTTTCACCTAACCTCCTCGCAATCGCCATCGGCATGGCCAGCATCGCACCGGTGCTAGCCGATGAGGCTGTGTCCGCCGCTCCAGCGAACGGCCCGCTGGAACTGCAAGCGACCGAAATCGGCGCTACGCAGATGGGCAGCACCACCGAAGACACGCAGTCCTACACCACCGGCCCGATGCAGACCGCGACCAAGTTGTCGCTGACCATGCGCGAAACGCCGCAGGCGGTGACGGTGATCACTCGCCAGCGCATGGACGACCAGAACATGACCAGCGTCAACGACGTGGTGCGCGGCACGCCGGGGCTGTTCCTCAGCGAGGCCAGCGGCCCGGGCCGGCAGACTTACAAGGCGCGCGGTTTCGACATCGACAACATCATGTACGACGGTCTGCCCAGCTCGTATTCGCCGTTCACTTTGGCAGTGCAACCGAATCTGGCGATGTTCGACCGGGTGGAAATCGTCCGTGGTGCGACCGGCCTGGTCACCGGTGCCGGCAACCCGTCGGCGGCGATCAACATGGTGCGCAAGCGTCCGACCGCTGACCAGCGCGTGACCCTCACCGGCGCCGCCGGCAGCTGGGATGACTACCGTGGCGAAGTCGACGCCTCCAGCCCGCTGAACGACAGCGGCACCCTGCGTGGCCGGGTGGTGACGTCGTATCAGGGCGCCGACAGTTTCCGCGACAAGGAAGAAAACGATCACGGCCTGTTCTACGCCATCGGTGAAGCCGACCTGAGCGACAGCACCACGGCGACCCTCGGTTTCTCCCGGCAGAACGATCAGACCAACTATTTCTGGGGCGGCCTGCCGATCGGCGAAGACGGCCACCACCTCGACCTGCCCCGCTCCACTTACCCGGGCACCGACTGGGAAAACCGCAAGCTGCAAGTCGACACCGTATTCGGTGAAGTCGAACACCGTTTCGACAACGACTGGAAACTGCACCTCGGCGGTTCGACCTCAACCCTCGAGGGCGAATTCTCCGGCACGTACCTGTCGCGCTACGACGGCCCGCTGGAAACCACCGCCTACCAATCGCACCACACCGACAAGCAACGCGCCTTCGACGGTTTCGCCAGCGGCCCGTTCGAAGCGTTCGGCCGCACCCACGAGTTGGTAGTCGGCGCCAGCAACCGCGTGTACGACGCCACCACCAAGGAATACGCGCCCTACGACACCGGCCTGCCGATCGCCGCGCCCAAGCCTGACTTCGTGCGCAGCGGCAAGTCGCGCAACGTCACCACCCAGGACGCGGTTTACCTGACCACGCGCTTGAGCCTGGCCGATCCGCTGACGCTGATCCTCGGCAGTCGTCTGGACTGGTATGACTACGACGATCGCAGTGCCGACGGTGACTTCAAGGTCACGCGCAACCTGACCCGTTACGCCGGCCTGATCTACAAACTCGATGACCATCACTCGGTCTACGCCAGCTACACCGACATCTTCACCCCGCAAACCCAGAAGGACCTCGGCGGCAAAGTGCTTGAGCCGATTGTCGGTGAAAACTACGAAGTCGGTATCAAGGGCGAATATTTCGACGGCGCGCTGAACGGCAGCGTGGCAGTGTTCCAGATGGACCAGACCAACCGCGCCACTCAGGCAGCAACCCAGCTCGGCTGCCCGGAACTGACCTGCTATGAAACCTCCGGCAAGGTTCGCGCCCAAGGCGTGGACATGGAACTGCAAGGTGCGCTGACCGAGCAATGGCAAGTCGGCGCCGGCTACACCTACACCCGCGCCCACTACATCAAGGACGAAAACCCGGCCAACAATAACCAGAAATTCGATACCGACATGCCCGAGCACCTGTTCAAGGTCTCCACCGTGTATCGTTTCAAAGGCCCGCTGGAAAAACTGCGCGTGGGCGGCAACGTCTACTGGCAGAGCCGCATGTACAACGACATCGCTCTGGTCAACGGCGGCAGCTATCGCCTCGAACAGGGCGGCTACGCGGTCACAGACCTGATGGCCGGTTACGAGGTCAACAAGCACCTCGACCTGCAGGTCAATGCCAACAACATCTTTGACCGCAAGTACTATTCCTCCATCGGCACCGACGTGACCTGGGGCTCGACCGATAACTACGGCACCCCGCGCAGCTACATGATGACCGCCAAGTACAAGTTCTGAGGCGATAGCGCTCAGCAAGCACCACACAGGGCGCCGGGAGTTTTCCCGGTGCCCTTTTTTGCAGGTTCATTAGGCAAGGCCGGTAATTACCGATAGTCTCTGGCGACACTTTCGCGAAGCACCGGCCATGCCCCAGACAGATTTCTCCTCCGACCTCGAAGCCATCGGCAGCATTGACGCTGTGCCGGTGATCCTGAGCATGGTCAAGCATATGACCGGCATGCGCTTCGCCGCCGTAGCGCGGGTCACCGAGAGCAAGTGGATCGCCTGCGCCGTGGATGATTCGATTGACTTCGGCCTGTTGCCCGGCGGCGAACTGGTGCTGGAATCGACGATTTGTCATGAGATCCGTCAGCACCATCAGCCGGTGATCTTCAGCCATGCCAGCCAGCACCCGCTGTTCTCCACGCATCACACGCCGAAAACCTACGGTCTGGAAAGCTACATTTCCATTCCGATCATCAAGGCCGATGGCGAGTTCTTCGGCACGCTGTGCGCCATTGATTCGGTGCCGGCGAACCTCGACGACCCGGCCATCGAAAAGACCCTCACCCTCTTCGCCCAACTGATTGCGATGAGTCTGGATACCCAAGGCCATTTGCACGCGACCAAAACCGCGCTGGCCGATGCCAACGAAATGGGCCGTCTGCGCGAGCAGTTCATCGCCGTACTGGGCCATGACTTGCGCACCCCGCTCAGCGCCATCCGCATGAGCGCCGATCTGCTGGAAAGCAAAGTCGAGGACAAGCGCTCGCGCACGCTGCTGTCGGCGATTCGCACCAGCTCGGTGCGCATGGGCGTGCTGATCGAAAACATCCTCGACTTCGCCCGGGGTCGGCTCGGCAGCGGGATTCCGGTGCAGCGCAAACTGGTCGATGACTTGCAGCAAACGCTGCGCCAGACCCTTGAAGAAATCCAGGTGGCCTACCCGCAGGCGAAGTTTATCGATTCGCTGGAGGTGCCGGCCGGGGTCTATTGCGACCCGCTGCGGATCAGCCAGTTGTTGTCGAATCTGCTGGGCAACGCCGTGACCCACGGCTCCACCGCCGAACCGATCGTGCTCAAAGCCTTTGCCGAGGGCGACGAAATCGTTATTTCGTTGACCAATCAGGGCACGCCGATCCCGCCTGCGCTGATGCCGCTGCTGTTCGAACCGTTTTCCCGTTCCGAAGCAGGCCAGCGTCATGAAGGGTTGGGACTGGGCTTGTACATCGCCGGGCAGATTGCCAATGCGCACAACGGCACCTTGAGCGTGACATCCGACCGTGAAACGGGCACCTGTTTTGTCGCGCGCTTCCCTGCCCGCTTCAAGTGGGTCTGAGCGCCGCTCTAAGTATTCAGTGGCGTCTGCGGCGTGTCCGGGTTGAGCTGGCGGCGGCGGAACTGCCCCGGTGGCTGGCCATGAATCTGGCGAAACCGCCGGGAGAAATAGGCCTCATCGGCGAACCCGCACAACCGCGCCACCTCGCCCACCGAGCGCGTACTGTTGAGGAGGAAGTTGCGCGCCGCGTGCATGCGCCGCTCCAGCACCAGCTCGGTGAAGGTCTTGCCGATCTCTTTGCGCAACCAGTGCGTCAGGTAGGTCGGTGACAGATAGGTCGCAGCGGCGACTTTGATCAGGTTGAGATCAGGATCGGCGATGTTCTTCCGCAAATACTCGAACATGCGGCTCAAGGCGTCGCGACGACTGTTCTCGGCAGCATTCTCTTCGGCCAGGCGCTTGAGCGGCTCGGCGTAGAGAAAACACACGCTGCCGATCATCTGCAGCAACAAGCCCTTGAGCATTTCCCGCGTGCCGAACTGACGGTTCTCATCGAGTGCGCGCATCTGTTCGATCAGGCCGCAGACCTGAGCGAAATCCTCATCGCCCAAAATGAAATCCAGATGTTCCTGAAAGCGGAACGGCGACAGCTCAGGCGCGAGCAGGATCGACACCTCTTCCAGATCCATCGGGTCGCATTGCAGATGCGGCAATAGAAACGTCTGGGAAAAATTGATGACGATGAAATTACTGTCTGCGGGATGCGGAATCACATGCACGCGGTGCGGCAGGATGAACGCCAGAGTGTTGCGCGGGAATGGCCGCTGCACGCTGCCGATGTGCTGCACGGTGTCGCCACCGAGGTTGATCTGGATCTGGAAGTACTCGTGCCGGTGAGGCGCGGTTTCGGCGCGACGACCCTTTTTGTCGCGAATGTAGAAATCGGTCAATTCGCTGCGTTGCTGCATGACGTAAGTCGGGATACGGCTGGGTGAAGACATGGGCAGAAGGTCCTCCGGGCAGTGAGGTAGCGCCTGTCATCTTGCAGGGTTGGGCGGTGGGCGGCAATGAGTCATACGATGACGTTGGCTTTTTTGAAAGAAGCCTCACCATGTGCCTGTCCAAAAACCGCATTATTATAAAAATACAAATAGTCGTTATTTTTCAGACGCTTGGGATTTGAATCTGATCTTTATTCTCAAGACAAATCGTATTTATCTTTTTGGACACGTTCGCCAAATCCACTTTCTTCAAGAAAAAACGTTCTAACCCATCGGTTGATTTAGAACCGTTGTACGACCACTGTAATGACCAACGCAGCCCAACCTCTTTCAAAAACAATCAAAGGTGCGCACGTCATGATCCTGCTATTTCCCCTCGCCGCCCCGCCCGACCTCCCATTGAAAATCAATCGCACAAAGACGTTCCTGAACGTCTGAAAGCCGCGCTGCAACCCGTTCGATTGCCTTTCCCCACACGTTGCGGGCAACGGCAGCGGCTGCTCGAAAAATCTCGACTCTTCTAACAATAACGAGGTCTCCGCATGTCCAACTCCCATTCTTCCAGTGCCACGGTGCCGCCGGTGATTGCCGGCGCACGCGATGCCGTTACGACGCAGCGCCTGCCTACGCGGCGGCGCTGGTTCATGCTGTCGTTGCTGCTGATCGCGACGATCATCAATTACATCGACCGGGTGAACATTTCGATTGCCGCTCCGTTCATGGCCAAGGACCTGGGCCTGGACAAGATCGAGATGGGCCTGATCTTTTCCGCGTTCGCCTGGACCTATGCCTTGGCGCTGGTGCCGGCCGGCTTCATTGCCGACCGGTTTGGCTCGCGCTTCACCTACGGCGTTTCGCTGATCAGCTGGTCGACCGTCACCGTTTGCCAGGGTTTCGCCACGGGGTTTGCCTCGCTGTTCGGCCTGCGCCTGGCGGTCGGCGCCATGGAAGCCCCGGCTTTTCCGGCCAACAGCCGCGCGGTGACGGTGTGGTTCCCGGCGCGGGAACGCGGGATGGCCAGCAGCATTTACGTGTGCGGTCAGTACCTCGGCACAGCGCTGTTCACCGGCGCGCTGTTGTGGCTGGCGACCACTTTTGATTGGCGCCACGTGTTCTACAGCACTGGCGCACTCGGCATCGTCTTCGGTGTGCTGTGGCTGTACCTGTATCGCGATCCGCTGAACTGCAAGAAAGTCAGCCAGGAAGAATTGAAGTACATCGAAACCGGCGGTGGTCTGGTCAAGAGCAGCCAGGAGCGCACCCGCTTCAACTGGCGGCAGATCGCCGAGCTGTTCAGCTATCGGCAGATCTGGGCGATCTGCATCGGCAAGTTCGCCAGCACCTCGGCGCTGTACTTCTTCCTCACCTGGTTCCCGACCTACCTGATCGAAGAACGCAAACTGACCATGATCAAGGCCGGGATCTTCGCCGTGCTGCCCTTCGTCGGTGCGACGGTGGGGATTCTGCTGGCCGGCATCGTTTCTGACCTGCTGATCCGTCGCGGCTACTCGATGTCGTTTGCGCGCAAGTTGCCGCTGGTGGTCGGTTCGATGCTGGGCATGTCGATCGTGCTGGTCAATTTCACCGATTCCAACCTGATCTGCATCGCCGTGCTGACCATCGCCTTCTTCGCCCAGGGCATCGCGTCCTCGTCGTGGGCGGCAGTATCGGAAGTAGCGCCGAAAGAGCTGATCGGCCTCACCGGCGGCATTACCAGCCTGGCGGCGAACATCGGCGGCATCGTCACGCCGATCGTGATCGGCGCCATCGTCCACGCCACCGGCACCTTCGCCTATGCCTTCTGGTTTATTGGCGGCGTCGCGCTGATCGGCACCCTCTCCTATTCGTTACTGCTCGGACGCCTGTATCGCATCGAGCTGAAGGTGCGCTGAGGCAAGAACCCGGATTTGTCCAAACGCAGGCGGCTTTCGTCCAACTTCACCGACGCCAGCCGCCGTACGCTGCCCTTTCAAACAGGATGACCCGCAGGATGAACATGACTGAATACGTCTTTACCCCGGATCTGCCGGTGACCTTGCCGGTACTCGGCACCGAGCAGCGCTTCCCCGTCGGCCGGGTGTTCTGTGTCGGCCGCAACTACCCATGGCCGGACACTCAAGGCCAGTCGCGCCAGCCGCCAGTGTTTTTCATGAAACCGGCAAGCTGCGTGGTCGATGCCGTCGGCGACATCGCCTTCCCGACAGTGTGCGAGGACTTCGTTCACGAAATCGAACTGGTCGTCGCCATCGGTGAAGGCGGCGCCAATATCCCCGAGGATCAAGCGCTCGCCTACGTGTGGGGCTACGCCGCCGGCCTCGACCTGACCCGCCGCGATGTGCAACGCGCAGCCAAGAGCAACGGCCTGCCGTGGGAAGGCGCCAAGGTGTTCGACGGCGCCGCGCCGATGACTGCCGTCGTCCCGGTGAGCCGCAGCGGCCATCCCGAGGGCGAATTGTGGCTGAACGTCAACGGCGAAGAACGCCAGCGCGACAATCTCGACAGCCAGATCTGGTCGGTCAGTGAAGTAATCGCGCGCATCTCGCAATCCGTGGCCCTGCGCGCCGGCGACCTGATCATGACCGGCAGCCCCGCCGGCGTCGACAGCCTGCAACCGGGCGACGTGATCAGCGCTGGCATAGACGGCATTGGCCACCTGGAAATGCGCGTCGGCCCACGGCCCTGATTCCAGCGGATTGAGAAAAAAGGAGAACAACAATATGACGACCTCTTTGAAAGTTGCGCTGGTCACCGGCGCCGGCAGTGGCATCGGCCGCGCTGTGGCGCTGGGCCTGATGGCCGACGGCTTCACCCTCGTGCTCGCCGGTCGCCGGCCCGAGCCCTTGCAAGCGCTGGCCGAACTGGCGCTGAGCCAGGGTCACCAAGCACTGGCGGTACCCACCGACGTGCGTGATCCGGCCAGTGTCGACGTGCTGTTCGCGACCATTGCCGAGGTCTACGGGCGCCTCGATGTGGTCTTCAACAACGCCGGCGTCAACGCCCCCGCCGTGCCGCTGGACGAGCTGACCTTCGAGCAGTGGCGCAACGTGATCGACACCAACCTCAACGGTGTCTTTCTCTGCGCTTGCGGCGCGTTCGGGCTGATGCGCAAACAACAGCCGCAGGGCGGACGAATCATCAACAACGGTTCGATTTCCGCACACACACCGCGTCCGTTCAGCAGCGCCTACACCGCGAGCAAACACGCCGTGCTCGGCCTGACCAAATCCCTTGCGCTGGACGGCCGCGAATTCAACATCGCCTGTAGCCAGATCGACATCGGCAATGCCCTGACGGAAATGTCGGTGCGCATGACCAAAGGCGTACGCCAGGCCAACGGCAGCATCGCCGTCGAACCGATGGTCGACGTCAAACACGTCGCCGACGCGGTGCGCTACATCGCCGGCCTGCCGCTGTCAGCCAACGTCCTGAACATGACCGTCATGGCCAGCGCCATGCCGTTTGCCGGCCGCGGTTGAGCCGGCCTTTTTATTGCGTAACGAGGTAGCCATGAAGCCAGAAATCCTGCAACTGAGCCCGATCCTGATCCCGGAAATCAACGCGCGTCTGGACGAACTGTTCACCGTACGCCGCTACTTCCAGCAAGCGGACAAAACCGCCTACATAAAGGAACACGGCGCCAACATTCGCGGCGTCATCACTGGCGGCCACACCGGCATCAGCCAGGCGCTGATGGCGCAACTGCCGAACCTCGAAGTGGTCGCGGTCAATGGCGTCGGCACCGACGCCGTCGACCTGGCCTACGCCCGCGACCGCGGCATCCGCGTCACCGCCACCATCGGCGCCCTCACCGAAGACGTCGCCGACCTCGCCATCGGCCTGCTCATCTCGGTCTGTCGCGGCCTGTGCACCAGCGACCGCTACGTGCGCTCCGGCCAATGGCCACAAAGCCCCACCCCACTCGCGCCCCTGCCGCTGGCGCGACAAGTCTCCGGCATGCGCATCGGCATCGTCGGCATGGGCCGCGTCGGCCGCGCCATCGCCACCCGCGCCGCCGCCTTCGGCTGCCCGATCAGCTACACCGACCTGCAACCGATGAGCGACGTCCCTCACACCTTCGTCGCCGATCTCAAACAACTGGCCCGCGACAGCGACGCCCTGATCCTCGCCGCCGCAGCGGACAAGGGCGAAGCGATCATCGACGCGCAAGTGCTGCGAGCGCTGGGCAAGGACGGTTATCTGGTCAACGTCGCTCGGGGAAAACTGGTGAATGAGGCGGATCTGGTGGCCGCGCTTTCGGCTGGTGAAATTGCCGGGGCTGGACTGGATGTGTTTGTCGATGAACCGAATGTGCCGGAAGCGTTGTTTGCTAATGAACAAGTGGTGCTGCAACCGCATCGGGCCAGCGCAACATTGCAGACGCGTACGCGGATGGGGGAAATGGTCGTGGCGAGTCTGGTTGATACGTTTGCGGGGAAAGTGCCGGTTGGGTGTGTGACGGGGTGAATGGTTGTTTGGGATAGGCTGCAGATTGCGTTGAGTCAGTGAAATCCAGCCCCCTCACCCCAGCCCTCTCCCCCCAGGGGGCGAGGGGGAAAGGGAGCCGATCTTCGTTGAATCCAAGAACGAGCTCGACGCAGAGTCTCAGGCCGGCGCATCTTCACCAAACACCTCGACCAAGTCCCCTCTCCCTCCGGGAGAGGGTTAGGGTGAGGGCCGTCCCTGGAGAAACCGGATCGCAAAACAAAAGAACACTCCCCAATCATCATCGTGTTGCCTGATACACAGCCATCGCGAGCAGGCTCACTCCTACAGTTTTGATCGGATGCATTCAGTGAGAAAACGGTCGGCTGTCAGGCCGCCTTCACGAGCAGGCTCGCTCCCACAGAAAAGCAAAAGCAGCGCAGCTGCCCGCGGCGAAGCCGCCCCACTCAACAATGAGCGCAAGCTCGAGTAGCTTTTGATCCTGGAGCCCGTCGGCAGGCTGAGTGGAGGGATTGATCCGGGGGTGGGAGCGCAGCGACCGTCTGGCGCAGCCAGACACAGCGGAAGGAGGTGCAGCGAAGCAAACCGTAGCCGCTGCGCCAGGATCGATCCCGGAGCGAAGGAACCCCGAGCCCCAGCGAGCGGGCCGAACGTCAGGGCGAAGACCTTTTGGTTCCTTTTGGGGCGTTTGCCAAAAGGGACTCGCCGTAAGGGCGAAACCGCCAGCCGCAACACCCAAAAAAACGGATATTCACCCAAAACCCCCAAAGCATGGTCGGCCCAAAGGCCGCCAAGACCCAAAAAAAACCCCACAACCGAAAACCAGTGTGGGGCGAAAAAATTGGTTGGTTGCGGCCAACCAAAGGAGCTCTGTCAAAACCCGTCAAGCGCTCAGATCAAATGCAATCCTGAGCCGCCCGCTCAAAACTCGAAGGCAACAAATTCGACGCCAGCAAATGCCGTTCATAAATGAACACCTTGCCACCCTTCCCCGCCTTGTACGCCTCAAGCACGTTATCCGCCGACACCTTGCTCGGCACCACAATCCGATAACTGCGCTGACTCTGCGAAACCGTCGGATTCAACGCACTGCCCTGCAACTTCGGCACCACGCACTCGGCGTACTGCGCCGGCGTCTTGCTGGTCTGCAACGTCAGGGTCGGATCGTTCGGCGCCGAAGCACAACCGGCGAGCAATAGGGAAACAAAAGCCATGGCTGGCACGAATAAAGGACGCATCTGGGTAATCCTGAAAATAAAGGTTCGGTTCAACCGGCAACGGTTCGACTTCACGGCGCCGCCGTTGCCATTTACGTTTTAAGAATCAGCTCGACGCCACCAGGGCCTTGAGCGACACATCGAATTGCTTCAGCGCGTCGAGTTGCAGGTCGCGCTGCTGATTGATCTGCGCGGCGACTTGCGGCGCCGCCTGGTTGTGCACCCAGACCGAAGGCAGCTCTCGCTCGATCGCCCCTTCCGCCTTGCCGATGTATTGCAGATCGGCGTCGTAGAACCGTGCAGAGAAGCGCGCTTCGACCAGACTGTTGCGCTGGGTCAGCAAACGATTGAAGGTGTCGAGCTTGACCACCACGTCCGGATGGGCCTGAAGCAGCTCATCCAGATTGTCGTAAACGGTCACCGAGACGAACTGTTGCTGCAGCGAACTCATCAGCCAGTCGAGGGCCAGTTCCGGGTCGGAGCTGCCGACAAACGCGTCGCGGATTCGCGAGTCCAGTGCGTCTTTCGCGCCGTTGAGCGCCATGTCGTGGTAGCGCTCCAGGTACTGCAGGTTCTGCAAGGTGTTTTCGCTCAACAACACACCCACGGTCTGCGTGTGCTGCAACGCCGAGGCGCTGGCGGCGATGGGTTGAAGGTGACACGACCGGGCGTCGTCTGCGTAAGCCGGTGCGGTTACTACCCCGCCCATCAGCAGGGCGATCATTGCCAGTCGAGTCAGAATGTTCATCGCGCAATTTCCTTGAGCTGCGTCTTCGATGGAGGCGATTTTCCGCCGATCGCCGGCAAAGCAGAACTTGCGTTTCTTGATGGTCACTATTACTTCCAGCAATAGTTGCGCGTCGCGCAGACTGATGCACACTGAGCACATTCAAGAAAAATGATGAGGGTCTCGCCTTGAGAACGTTTGATCTGATCCGTGACACCGTGCTGCCCGAATATCGCGACCGCGTGGCGGAATACCTGATGCAGTACGAAAGCGTCCTGCTGGACAAAAACAGCCGCGATGCGCAAGTGATCCGCGACACTGCTCAGCAACTGCGCGGTTACCTGCGCGGGCTCAACACCACGCGAGTGCTGGGCATGGCCTATTGGGAAGAGCTCGATCGCCGCGTGGTAGACACCTGGCTAAGCCCGCAAGAGTGACCGCTGAAGCGCCAGTGGTCTGCCCGGCAACGCGCCCCCTGCGAAAAACCTGACCAAACGCTTACAATCGCAGGCCTATTGCCATACAGACAGGCTTGCCCGGAAATGCCGCTCGACCCGCCAACGATGCTGACCATCACGATCGCCCTCGCAGCCGCTGCCGCGCTGTATCTGGCGGTCGAGTGGCGCAGCATCCGTGAGCCTTCGCTACTGTTCTGGAGCGCCGGTTTCGCCACCATCACCATCGGTTCCACCCTCGCGCTGCTGCGCAGCAGCGGTTTTCTGCTGCTGGGCATCTGGTTCGCCAACGGTTTGCTGGTGACCGCGCACTTCTTTTTCCTCCTCGGCGTGGCGCGCTTCACCCAGACCCGACTGTCGCCGGCGTGGTACCTGATTTTCGCGACGTGGCTGATCATGTTGATGTTGCCGGACGGCCCGCTGTGGTCCAAGGCCATGCTGGTGGCCAACTCGCTGCTGGTGGCGATCCCGACACTCAAGGCCAGTTCGCTGCTGCGCCCGCACGGCAAGTCGTTGAGCGTTGGCGCGGTGCAACTGCGTTATGTGCTGCTCGGCCACGGCATCTTTTATGTGGCCAAGGCCCTGACCGTGGTGATCCCCGGCACGCTGATCGATCTGGCGGCGTTTCGTGGCGAGATCATTCAGATCTCGCTGGTCGAAGGCGCGATGGCGATCATGTTGATCGCCCTGTCGATGACCGGCACCGAGCGTTATCGCCGGGAAAAACAGATTGCCCGCCTCGCCGAGCGCGATCCACTCACGGCCCTCTACAACCGCCGTGCCCTGGAAAAACGCACGCCCCGCCTGTTGGCCGGTGTCTCCGCGCAAAGACCGGGTGCGTTGCTGTTGATCGATATCGACAACTTCAAACTGGTCAACGACCAGTACGGGCATATCGCCGGTGATCGCTTGCTGATTGCTCTGAGCGAGATGATCCGCGCCCAGCTGCCGCCCCATGCGTTGACGGCGCGGCTGGGTGGCGATGAGTTTCTGATGCTGCTCAACAACGCCTCAGCCGAAGCTATCCTTGAACTGGGCAATGCCTTGCGCGAACAGTTTCTGGCCTTGGCGTCGCACACATATCCCACGTCCGCTGCGGTGACTTTGAGCATCGGCGCCACCCTGTTCGACAAACCGCCGGCCAGTCTGGCGGCGCTGATCGAGCTTGGCGACGCCGCGCTCTACGAGTCCAAACGCGGCGGCCGCAACCGCTTGCGCCTGTCCGGCCTCGCCACTCCAGGATGAACCAGCCATGTCCAGCCACGACACCCCGCTGCAAGACCTCGCCGCCCCCGAAGGCGTTTGTTACGGCTGCGGCGGCCGCAATCCGCAAGGCCTGCATGTGAAAAGTCGTTGGGATGAGGACGGCAACCACGTCATCGCCGAGCATGTGCCCGACGCTCAATATTGCGGCTGGCCGGATCTGGTTTACGGCGGGCTGATTGCCATGCTCGTCGACTGTCATTCGAACTGGACCGCCATGGCCTGGCACTACCGCGCAGAAAACCGCGAAGCCGGCAGCCTGCCGCGCATCGACTGCGTCACCGGTAACCTTGGGATCAAGTTCATCAAGCCAACGCCGATGGGCGTGACGCTGATCTTGCGCGCACGGGTCGAAGGTGAAGTCGGGCGCAAGACCCGGGTGATTTGCGAGGTGTATGCAGGGGAAGTGCTGACAGCGGTGGGTGATTCGGTGTTTGTGCGGGTGGATACGGGGCAGTTGGCGGATGCAGCGCATGGCCGCAAAAGTCCCTCACCCTAGCCCTCTCCCAAAGGGAGAGGGAACTGACCGCGGTGTTTGGTGCAGATACGCCGACCCGGGAAACCGGGTCGAACTCAAATCCTGAAAAGCCTCTCACCCTAGCCCTCTCCCAAGGGAGAGGGAACTGACCGCGGTGTTTGGTGCAGATACGCCGACCCGGGAAATCGGGTCGAACTCAAATCCTGAAAAGCCCCTTACCCTAGCCCTCTCCCGGAGGGAGAGGGAACTGACCGAGTTGTACATGCGAAGTACGCCGGCCCGAGATACCGAGTCGAATGCAGGTTTTGAACACCACACAAATCGGCTCCCTCTCCCTCGGGAGAGGGCTGGGGTGAGGGGCTGCGGTTCAAGCCTCGCAGCCACACTCAAGCCGAAAGCGAAACGTCCTGAGCCAGCTCTTCAACGCGACAAAGCCGCCACACCCGCCCGCGCCGCATGCAGCTTTTTATAGCTTTCGATCAAGCGCAAATGCCGATCCAGCCCTTCCAGCTTCATGCTCGTTGGCGTCAAACCGTAAAAACGCACACTGCCATTCACCGACCCAATCGCCGCATCCATACGCTCGTCACCAAACATCCGACGGAAGTTGGCCTCGTAGTCTTCCAGCTCGAGATCCTCGTCCAGCTCCATCTCCAGCACCACATTCACAGCCTGATAGAACAAGCCGCGCTCAACGGTGTTGTCGTTGTATTGCAGGAACGCCTCAACCAGATCCTTGGCCTCGTCGAATTTCTGCAGCGCGAGGTAGATCAGCAGGCGCAGTTCCAGAATCGTCAGCTTGCCCCATGGTGTGTTGTCATCGAACTCGATGCCGATCAGCGTGGTGATATCGGTGTAGTCATCCTGCTCGCTGCGTTCCAAGCCCTGGACCAGATTGCGCAGGCCAACCTTACTGAGGTTGTGCAGGTTGAGGATGTCGGCGCGAAATTGCAGGGCTTTGTTGGTGTTGTCCCAGATCAGGTCTTCGATCGGGTAGATCTCCGAGTAATCCGGCACGAGGATGCGGCAGGCCTTGGCGCCGATGTGCTCGTAGACCGCCATGTAGACTTCCTTGCCCATGTCTTCGAGGATGCCGAACAGGGTCGCGGCTTCTTCGGCATTGGAGTTTTCGCCTTGGCCGGAGAAGTCCCACTCGACGAATTCGAAGTCTGGTTTGGCGCTGAAAAAGCGCCACGACACCACACCGCTGGAATCGATGAAGTGCTCGACGAAGTTGTTCGGCTCGGTGACTGCCTGGCCGGAAAAGGTCGGCTGCGGCAAATCGTTAAGGCCTTCGAAGCTGCGGCCCTGGAGCAGTTCAGTCAGGCTGCGTTCGAGCGCGACTTCCAGGCTCGGGTGCGCGCCGAACGAGGCGAAGACGCCGCCGGTGCGCGGGTTCATCAGGGTCACGCACATCACCGGGAATTCACCGCCCAGCGAGGCGTCCTTGACCAGCACCGGGAAGCCCTGCTCTTCCAGGCCTTTGATGCCGGCGAGGATGCTCGGGTATTTCTCCAGTACCGCTTGCGGTACGTCCGGCAGGGCCATTTCGCCTTCGAGGATTTCGCGTTTGACCGCGCGCTCGAAAATTTCCGACAGGCACTGCACCTGCGCTTCGGCCAAGGTGTTGCCGGCGCTCATGCCGTTGCTCAGGTAGAGGTTTTCGATCAGGT
>NZ_RAZO01000082.1:0-1659 GCF_004307535.1 Pseudomonas sp. Sample_9 | reverse complement strand
TGTTGATGCAGTCGATCAGGGTCACGGCGATCAGGCGATCGGTGTCGGACATCGGCGCCAGGTTCAGTTGCCAGAGCAGATGGCTCTGCAGGCTCTCGCCGGCGGACGTGCGGGTGGTGAAATCCCACTCATCGTCATCGCTGCTGGGCAGGCTGCTGGCGCTGGTCTGGTAGACGTCTTCCCAGGCGGTATCCACCGGCAGTTCGTTGGGGATGCGCTCGTTCCATTCGCCATCCTCGAGGTTGTCCACCGTCGGGGCGGTTTCCTGGTAGGAGGGTTCCTGGATTTCGGCGGGCTTCTGTTCGGCGTTGTCGGCCAGAGGATCGGCGTTGTCGAAGTCGTCGCCTTCTTCCTGGCGTTCGAGCATCGGATTGGATTCCAGAGCCTCCTGGATCTCCTGTTGCAGGTCCAGGGTCGACAATTGGAGCAGGCGGATGGCCTGTTGCAGCTGCGGTGTCATCGTCAGCTGCTGGCCCATTCTCAAGACTAGCGATGGTTTCATGGCAGGGGCTTAACACCTTATTCGCCGGCGCTTTGCGCCATCCACTACAGGGCGCCGAAGCGCCAAACTTAAGCAAATTATATGCCTGAAACTGAAGTGTTTGCCTAGAGCGCTGTAACAATTAAAGCGGATAAATGCGCCTTGAATCGATACAGCGCTGTCGCGCTTACAGGCGGAACTCGTGACCCAGATACACTTCCTTGACCAGATCGTTGGCCAGGATGGTCTCGGCATCGCCTTCAGCGATCAGTTGACCGTCGTTGACGATGTAAGCGGTTTCGCAGATGTCCAGCGTCTCACGGACGTTGTGGTCGGTGATCAGCACACCGATGCCCTTGGCCTTGAGGTGATGGATGATCTGCTTGATGTCGCCGACCGAGATCGGGTCGACACCGGCGAACGGTTCGTCGAGCAGGATGAACTTCGGCGCAGTGGCCAACGCGCGAGCAATTTCCACTCGGCGGCGTTCACCACCGGACAGGCTCATGCCGAGGTTGTCGCGGATGTGGCTGATGTGGAATTCCTGCAGCAGGCTTTCCAGCTCCTTGCGACGACCGGCCTTGTCGAGTTCCGGGCGGGTCTCGAGGATCGCCATGATGTTGTCGGCGACCGACAGTTTGCGGAAGATCGACGCTTCTTGCGGCAGATAGCCGATACCGGCCTTGGCGCGGCCGTGCATCGGCTGATGGCTGACGTCCAGATCATCGATCAGCACGCGGCCCTGATCCGCCTGCACCAGCCCGACGATCATGTAGAAACAGGTCGTCTTGCCGGCGCCGTTCGGACCGAGCAGGCCGACGATCTGCCCGCTGTCGATCGACAGGCTGACGTCACGCACGACCTGGCGGCTTTTATAGGCCTTGGCCAGGTGCTGAGCTTTCAGAGTTGCCATTACTGGGATTTCTCTTCGGTTTTCTTCTTCGGCTGGATCACCATGTCGATGCGCGGACGCGATTCGGTGACCTTGCTGCCCGTGGCGCGACCGGCGCTGGCCAGTTTCTTCACGGTGTCGTAGACGATTTTTTCGCCCTGGGTGACGTTGTTATCCTTGTCGATAACCTTGGCCTTGTCGATCAGCACCACCCGGTTCTGCTGGGCGTGGTATTGAATCGTCACGCCGTAGCCCTTGACCGGGTTGGCGTCGCCCTGGGTCTGCA
>NZ_RAZO01000313.1:0-1664 GCF_004307535.1 Pseudomonas sp. Sample_9 | reverse complement strand
TGGTTTTCGGTGCCGAGACCTACCATCAGGAAGCTGTTTTCAGCATCGCCAGTGCGCTGGCGTGGTTGCGCGAGACTCCGGATGCCGCGATCGATATCCAGGTTTTCAGCGACAATCCGCAACCCTATGCGCATCTTCCTGTGCGCGTTCGCCCTCTGGACGCCGAAACGCGCCAGAAATGGAGCGAGCCCCACGGTTATCACTTCCGCATCAAGCATGTCGCGCTGCGCTCGGTACTTGAAGAGCATGAAACGGCGCTGCTGATCGACACCGATACGTTTTTCCACTGCTCGCCGCTGAAACTGTTCGAGCGGGTTCAGCCCGGCACGCTGCTGTGCAACGACTATTACGCCCGCTATGGCGACAACAAGATGAGCCTGCTCTACCGCACGCTGTCGGCAACCCTGCTGGACAAAGGCCTGACTGATGATCACATGCGCCTGCTCAACTCCGGCGTCATTGGCTTGCACCGGCAGGACGCACACGTGCTCGACCGCTCCATCGCCTTGATCGATGAGCTGTTTCCGTCGGCACAGGGCGCCTACACCCTTGAAGAGTTCTGCCTGTCGGTGGCCGCCTATCGCACGGTAAACGTCAACAAGTGCCCGGATCTGATTCACCATTACTGGAGCCGCAAACATCTGTTCAGGGCCAAGGTTCAGGCCTGGGTCGCCAAACATGGCGACAACCCGACGGGCGAAGCTGCGCTGGACGACACCCGGCGTGTGTCACCACAACTGCCTCGACCGCCGCGACTGCAGCGAATGTTCTACAAGCTCATCACGCTGCTGCTGCCGGCACATCTGCGTCAGTTCATTCGCGAAATCCTTTACGGTTGCTATGACCACCCCAACGAGTTCGATCAGGCGTGTGCACCGGTCTGGTGGGACAAGGCGCTGGAAAACCAGCAGCAACGCATCGGCAAGCCGGTCTGCAAGCACTTGCTCAGGGACTGGTTCAGTCGTGGTCTGGTCAAGCGGATTCTCGGTGCGCGCCACGCCAAGGTTCATAAACACCTGCTGAAAACCTCGAGCAAATAAGACCATGGCGGCCATTGCGCCTGGGTCTGCGCGAAACATGCATGCCAGAGCTTCTCATCAGGCGTTTCGCGTACTAACCTCAGGCCATGCCCCTTATTGCCCAACTGCTGAGCGTTATTCTTCTGACTTGCCTGAGCGTCGCCGCCCGGGGGGAGAAGTTGCGTATTGTCACCGAGCCCTGGGCGCCGTACGTCTACGAACAGGACGGCAAGAACCTCGGTCTGGACTACGAAACCACCGCCATCGTGTTCCAGCGTCTGGGCATTGAAGTGCAATGGCAGTTCCTGCCGTGGAAACGCTGCCTGTCGATGCTTGAAACCGGTCAGGCCGACGGTGCGCTGGACATCTTTCACAGCGCCGAGCGCGACGCCACCCTGCTTTACCCCAGTGAGCCGCTGTCCGACGTTGAATTCGTGATGTTCTACGCTAATGATCGGCCGCACCCGTTCACCACCCTCGAACAACTCAAAGGCCTGACCATCGGCACCTCGCCGGGCTATCTGTACAGCCCTGACTTCAGCCAGTCGCAGCTGTTTACCCGTGAGCCTGCGCCGACCCATGAAGCCAACTTCGGCAAACTGGTGCGCGGGCGGATCGACCTGCTGATTACCGATCGCCGCGTCG